>JBNJFN010000376.1:0-3569 GCA_051746885.1 Bacteroidota bacterium
GTTTTTAACTTCGACCTTTCCCAATCTATAAGCTTGTTTTATGTGTAGTCCAAGACTACATTTAAAAAACGACAAAGTCACAGACTTTGCCGAGCGTGGAGGCTTTGTTAAATGTCATTCTGAGGAGGTCACGACGAAGAATCTGCTTCTTACCAATAGCACTTTGATGAATGATTCTCTTCATTAATAACAGATTCTTCGCAGGACTCAGAGTGACTGGAATAACAAGCTCATAACCAGGAACAGATTCTTCGCAAGCTACCAATGAAAGATTTTTATAAAAAACAACAAGCTAAACCGGAAGGAAACCTCCTCCCCAAAGCCCCAACGGGGCGCAAGAGAATAGCATGGGGCAACGCTCTATGAATGTAGGCCCCCGGCAAACATCCCCAGAGCCCCCTGTAGAAAAAATATTTTCACAGGGTTCACCCTGTAGAAAAAGATATTTCACAGGGTTCACCCTGTAGAAAAAGATATTTCACAGGGTAAACCTTGATGGGCGAAAGAAATCAGCTTTGTCGAACAAAATATGGTAGTCTGAGACTACCGGTTTTAACAGGTCGAAGTCGCAGACTTCGCCCAGCAGAAGCATTTATTCAAACAGTGGTAGCCATTTTAGGGAATTACAGTATCCAGCTTCCAACTTCCAGCCTCTAACTTCCAACTTCCAGCCTCTAACTTCCAGCCTCCAGCCTCTAGTTCCCAGCTTCTAATTTCCAACTTCCCCGCGGCTAGGGTGCTTCAATCTAAAAATCTTTATCTATCCCAATTTGTAACTGTTTTTCATAGGAAGTAATCAATTTTCACGAATATTTGCCATAATCGTTTTTCACAAAAAACATTGGAAAATATAAAATTTTCACGAGAAATAACCGTTTTTCATGACCGCATTGCACCTGAAAAGGCAAGGTTATCAGGTTACGGAGCCATCATTGATGGATTATTCTCATGATCTCCGAATTCTGTTTCTCCCAAACAAGGCCTTAATCATATAATATAAATATTCACTTCTGACAATGTTTTGTGCATCTCCAACATCCCCTTCAAATGGAATGCGATGCAAATGATATTTGGAATAATCTTGTTTGAGCCCCGATATCCCAAAAGAGAGTTGGCAATTCGCGTAATTGTATAACCAATCGAAAAGATCGGCACTTACTGCCTCATCAGAAAAGGGGAAGGAAAAATAGCGATGATTCATTTCGAAATGATGATCGATGTAATCAAAACTGTCCATTATCTGGCGTTTTTGTTTCCCGGTGTCAATATCTTTAAAAAAGGGATGGTTTAAAGAATGAGAACCTATAGTGAATCCTTCAGTGATCAATTCTCTAATTTGCGAAGTATTCAGGTAGGGTTGATTATTGGCCAGATATTCCTGGAAGTTAATTCCTGATATTTCCGCGATTCTGTCAATCTTGTTTTCTTCTTTCCAGGTCAGGTGCAGCAATTCTTGTTTAATATCAGATGGGCGCTCCCGGGAAATTTGTAAGATTTCTGCCATCGCCGGGTGATTTTGATTCAGCTGGTTCAATAATTCAATGATGAGACTGATTTTATACCTGTAAAACATTGCTTTATTATCGATGAAACGAGCATGGCAATGATTGCCTCAAAAGAACATGTATAAGTTCTTGCATGCGAGTTCCATCCGACCTTAATAAATTAATTTTATACGGATGAAATCAGTGTTAAGAAAGATGGTTGCCGGAATGCCTTTCTCTACTAAGATTGGCGCTATTTCGGTATAAACCTCTTTGAGGCCGTCATCGAAGGTAAGATGGAATACCGGTTTTTTAATGGATTGGTCCCTGTGAATTTTGTCTTTCAGTTCATCAATGGAAATTGGGGTGAAATGCTTACACAAATAATCAATGTCGCTTATGAATTGCCTCTTTGTTTTCAATGGGTAAAGGTGGCTGATATGCGGAAGGCGGAGGTCACTAACTGTATGATAAAACGGCAACAATATTTTTTGGGAAGTTATTTCTGCCAGCAGTTTAAGCGGGAAAAGTTTATTGACTAAATTTAGTTGTCTGCGTATATTCATAATGTTTTAAGTTATTTTCATATACCCTTCAAAGCAAATAAAAGGCCTGAAAGATTCCTGTTTAAGGTTCATCATAAATAAATGGCGTAAGCCATTTTTTCACAAAGTTGTCATTTTTATTAAAAAGTATGGCAATTTGGCCTACTGACCTATCGACCTACCCACCTACCGACCTACCCACCTAAAAGTATCCCCCAATTTTCCCCCTGATATACTTAGCCAGCGAGGTTGAAGAAATAAAATCCTCCCCCCGGTCTTTAGGCACCCGGAAGGTGTTGGCCACAAGACTGATGGTGGCATGCCAGTCTTTTTGGTTGGGAGTGCAGATGGTTTTGCTTTGGATCAGTTCGCAGAATAGTTCCAGAAATTCATCTTTGCTTTTGGTCCAGCACAAGTCCGGGGGTTCTTCATCCACCTGCCCTGCCTCTTGTTTGGCTTTTTTGATCCGGTCTTTCAGATCAAAAAGCGTTTCCCGGGCATTGAGCTGAAGTTCCTGGTTGCTGTAGGTTATGGTTCGGTGTTGGTTGATGTGGGTTTTCAGGCAGGATTTCAACTTCTTGATAAGACCAACCGGAGTGGCGTATTTGTGGCATTCTGCCAGTATTTTTGAAAGGCAGTCTTCTGTATCGTGAGGCATTAAGAGACCTGTTCCTGCTGCATGGGCAATCATATCCAAAGTGGTGTGGGGCGAAGGTTTGCATTTCAGTTTCGACTGGATGCATTTAAGGTGAGTAAGAATTTGGTTTTCATCGGCTTTACTGGCCGGGGGAAAATCATTCAGATTGTGCTTCATATTCTGAATTTGCCTGGGGATGCTTTGATAGCCTTTATATTGTTCTGCCATTGTTTTCAATTTTTCCAGGGCATCTTTTACGGGTGTTGCCTTCCAGTCGATATCCGGCAACAGCAACTCCGTGTTTTCACGTAATTTTTCAATGGCATTTTGATAGGCCTGTTCGTCCATGTTGACCTTTGCCAGGAAGGAAGGAGGAAGCATGCTGTCAGGAAGGAAAGATGCCCAATCCGAGGCCCCTCTTTGAAGGATGTAGCAGACAGATAAATAAAAGGCCACATCCGTATAATAAACATTCAAAGCATTTTCAGGAACATCCTGAAAGGCCCAGTTGTATTGATCAAGACGCGATTTAACCAAAACCAGGAGAGAAAATAAGGTGTGTAACTTTCCTGTGGTGGCATCCTTTTGACAAATCATAGTTTTTGCCGATTCTTCAAGCGTCCGGAAGATCATTAATATTTCTTCACCCGGAATTTCAGGATCTGCTGACTGAACTTTGCTCCACCTTGTCTTCAGATGATCAAGAATGATGTCCTGTTTCCGGGTCAGGGCAAAATAAGGCATTTTAAACTCTTTTTTGGGGTTCTGTAGTTAAAGTTTAGATTTCTATTATGTAAATTATATATATATCTTTTGTTTATATTATTTCATGCTTGCTTATTCGGTAATTCGTAAAATTTTGCAACTAATATAATAATTATAGCGGCTAAAACATACATTAAA
>JBNJFN010000377.1:0-3558 GCA_051746885.1 Bacteroidota bacterium
CCGTTGCAATTCATTAATATCTTCGGCCCCAACCATATTCAGCAGAGAACCGATCTGCCCTTCCCGGATGGCTTCCTTCAATTTCTCTTCAGACCCATACACCCCGGGATCCACCTGGACCATCTGGCCGATTTTTTCGTCGAGGGTCATCTCCTCAACCAATGCTTCAACTTTTTCATCTATATTATTTGAAGCATAAGTCTTTGCAATTCCTCCCATAAAAACAAAAAATAAAGGAGTTAAAACAACTACCAGTCTTAGACACTTTTTAATCATATTATCAGGTAAAATAATTTGTATTAATTTTTTCCATAAACACCCTACAACACGCAGCATATCCCATTTTCCAAAAAGATGTAAGGCAATTTGAAATTCATACCAGACAGGCTCTTCAACATTAATCTTATAGGCTATTTGTGTGTAAGAAGACTTAGAAAATAAAATCCTTTTTAGCAAAAGAGGGAGGTAGAGAAAACCTCCACCTCCCCTATGGCTTTTATTGTTGTTGTGAAATTAAGAGTGGAACTTTCTTATTCATGAAACTCAAAATTATCAAAGAAGAAAATGCCTCCACCAGCGTGACCTTCCCTACCAAACTGAATGACAATTTTGTTGAAATCTTCACGATCGGATGCATGGCTAAAGTCGAAAGTCAACTCAACCCAGGTTCCTGTTTCAATATCTGTTTTCAAAATTTCTTCTTGAGTTTCATAAGCCATATCACCCATCTCACTATTTTGAAACTTTACAGCAACAGACGACTGCAGCTGATTGTTAGTAATCCACTCTCCTGCAACTTCATACTCAGTGGTATAGTCGTTGTAAGAAGGCATATACACCTGCATTGTGATTTTATTCTGAGTAGAAAGATCAAACTTGTAACCTTCAGCTAAATATGAAATGTTAGAATAAAACCCATCTTCACCTTCAGGCTTTTCATACAAAAAGACATTATCAGAAGTATTGCCATCAAAAGGTGCCGGATTTTGGTAAGAAGAATCTGTCCGTTCCCCCATTGCTTCTTTTTCAAACACCACGGAAGGTTGATCTTCCTCAAAATCTTCGCTCAAAGGTTCAGCTTTCAGTGGTATAACGGGTTCAACATTTTCATCTTCAGGAACTAAACGATAATACCAAGCTTCGGCCTCGTTCACAGTGCTTTGAGCTCGCAAATACATTTCATCTTCCGAAATGGAAAGAATTTTGTATTCTGAAGTGCCGGCATAATGTCCAAGAAAAGCTCCATCAGTCAGAGTTAGTGTAGAATCGGATGTATTAAGATTAAAATTATAACTATCATTCGGAGCATATTCCACGTTAAAATCTTCTGCAGGGGGTTCTTCAGAATTGGTATACCCTTGTTCGGCGAGATCGTCCTTACCAGCTTCATTGGTATAAATCCATCCGTTGTTTTCCCAAATCAATTCAACGCCAACTTGCTTAAAGGTAAACGTGTTATCATACAGCGCACTTTCCAATTTATCATTGGGCCCTGCTTCCCACCAATCTGCTGACATAGAATGATCCTCATGCCCGACACCGGGTCCCACACCGAAATGACCTTCATGATACTGATCAAACACCCAGGTTTTTCCCCCTTCGTTATCAGCACCGCCTGTCAAAGCCGTGTAAAGAGGATTTTCCAACAATGAAAGATCATCTTCTTCAACTTCAATTGTTTTTGTTGTTGTGGCATGGCCTCCTTCGGTTGCCAATGTCATGGTAACTTCGTACGAATCGGCAAAAGGATATTCAGCACTTGCGGTTTGTCCCTGCCCAGTGGTACCGTTTCCAAATTTCCAGGTAACAACACCTGGAAGTTCAGAAGTATTTTCAAACGAAATGACATTCGGCTGATCGGATTCCGGAGTTACAGAAAAGCTCAATTGCTCTTCCTGAGGTAAACTCCCCAATTCACGGTCATCTAATTCCTGTGGTTCGCAAGACCACAGCAACAATGAAACCATTGTGAATATTACTCCTGTTTTCAATATATTTCTCATATCTAATGTTTTTTAATCAGTCATTAATAAGCGGGTTAATTAATAGCCATCATTTTGTTCCAGTTTAAATTCACCTTCAGTACGGTCAATTTCTGACTGGGGAATGGGCAGATATTTTTTATAAGATTCCCATGTTCGCTCTGATGAATATTCTTCATTGTTTTCAGTCAAAATGTCGGCATCACCCCAGCGAACCAGGTCCCAGAAACGCATTCCTTCACCAATAAATTCGCGGCGGCGCTCTTCCTTAATATTCTCTGGATCGGCAGTAACAGACTCAAAATCATCTCCCATGGCACGTCGTCTCACCTGGTCCAGAAGATCCTGAGCTGAAAGCCCACCCTCTGGTGAAACACCATGCATGGCAATAAGCTCAGCTGCATTGAGAAGGGTTTCTGCATAACGGAAAATGCGGAGATTGTTTTCGTAATTCAAATCGGGCGTATAAGGAGCATCGTTATATTCTTCTCGAGCAGCATATTTAGCCATGAACAACCCGGTATCCTGGAACCTTTCTGTATAAGTTCCCTCTGCAAACTGATTAATAGAAGCAGCAAGACGTTCGTCTCCCTCATTAAAAATATCGGGCACGTCGGGACGAACGGGACCAAATCCCCATCCACCAGTAAAAATGGTATCTCCACTCAGCTGATCAGTTCCATTCAATCCATTTGGCGCAATGAAGGCAGGTAGATTTGTTCCATAACCTGTCCAGGCAGCTCCCCAATCCCGACCTTCGGGAAGGTGATTCACTTCAAAAATGGATTCTTTACAGAATTGTCCCGACCGTGGCCAAATCTCTGCATAATTATCCATCAGCCCATAATCGCTGTCATTTATAATCTCAGCCATATCGGCCAACACTTCATCATAGCGGTCCTGATCCTTTTGATACATAACAACACGAGCTTTCAACATCATCGCTGCAGCCCTGGTCGCCCGGCCATCTTCATTCCCACTGACATTCATGGGCAGTTTATTACCTTCAATGGCATAATCCAAATCTTCAATGATTTCAGCATAAATTTCATCGGCTGAATACTGGGGAGCCATGTAAGGTTCATCCAGATCTTCTTCGAAATAAGGGATGTTGCCCCAGAATTTCCAAAGCCAGTGCAGGTAATAAGCCCGCAGAAAATGAGCTTCTGCACTCAATCGATTCAGTTCATCTTCGCTGACATCAACAGCATTTTCACAGGCAATAATGGCATTATTGGCCCTGCTTATTCCGCTGTAATAGATGTTCCAGAGACCTCCGGGAAGTTCCCGTGGCGTAGCGTCGAGCTGTGATAGACGATACAATTGAGCCTGGTCGCCGGCATCTCCGCCACCTTTGAAAATATCATCTGACCGGAGGTCGGACATGAGGACAATGCTGTTATACTGAAAATCAGCATAACTGTCAAACAAAAGGATCTGGTAAGCCGAAGCCACATTGGCTTCTATGGCTCCTTTTGTAGCTTCCCCGCCAGCTTCCTGCGAATCGGTGGGGTAAGCCGTGAGAAAATCTTCACCGCAGGATGATAACCCGATCATCAAGACTACGGCAAATGCG
>JBNJFN010000378.1:0-3554 GCA_051746885.1 Bacteroidota bacterium
ACCGAAGCTGCTTACATTCCTTTGGATGCGGTTTTCGAGAATGATTCAACCCAATTTGTTTACCGGTACGACGAGGAATGGATCAAACAAATTGTTGATCTGGGAGCAAGCAACTCCAATAACGTGGTGGTTCGTCAGGGGCTGCAGCCTGGTATGGAGGTGGCATTGACCCAGCCGTCAAATGCTGATGATCTGAGTTTTGAAGGACTCGACATTTATGAGGAATTGAAAGAGCAGGCCGATAAAGAAGCAAGGGAAAAAAAGGAAAGAAGAGCGGAACAACCACCCGAACCACCTGAAGGCCCTAAACCAGGGAAAGATGAGGATAATGGTCCGCCCCAAGGAGGAAGGAGGGGGCAATGAAAAAGATAAAGTATCTGATTTCAAGATATTATCATGATGTGATCATTGCGGTTGAAGCCATTGCAGCCAATAAGCTTAAATCTTTTCTTACCGCTCTGGGCATTATGTTTGGTGTGGCTGCAGTGATCAGTATGCTCGCCATTGGGCGGGGAGCGCAGGAAGAAGTTTTGGAACAAATCAAAATGGTTGGGGTCAACAACATCATTGTATCTCCCAGCGATTTATCGGTTGAAGGTGGCGACGGAAGCGGTTCCGGTGATGATACCGAACGGTTTTCACCCGGGCTGACTTTGATTGATGCCGAATCCATTGAAGAGATTCTGCCCACGGTTTCCAGTTTAAGTCCCGTGGTTTCTTTGAATTATCATGCTGTTCTCGAAGGAAAAAGTTACCCGGTTACTCTGGAGGGCGTTTCCCCTTCATATTTTGATCTTTTAAACATCGATATGGCAGATGGAAAGATCTTCAGTAAAAAACAGGCCGAATCAGGTTTGCCTGTTGCCGTGATCGGGGACAACATCCGGAACCGTTTTTTCAATACCGAGGACCCCATAGGGAAGCATATAAAATCCGGTGAAACCTGGGTAGAGGTGATTGGTGTGATAGAACGGCGCGATTTTACAGCCTCGGCATCTGATGAGTTGGGCATCAGCAGTACTGACAATAAAATCATTGTGCCTGTAAAAACAATGTTGCGACGATTTAAAGATCGCGCAAGAATCAATCCTGAAGCTCTCGAAGAGGCTGCCAGAGGAGGAGAAAATGAGGAGGACAACGGTGAGGTGGAGACCATGGAGGATCAGCTTGATAAAATCATCGTTCAGGTCGAAGAAACAGAAGAGCTTAGTGCTTCTGCCGATGTCATCCGCCGGATTTTGCTGCGTCGCCATTCCAATATCTTCGATTTTGAAGTGACCGTGCCCGAACTGTTGCTTAAACAGCAACAACGGACCAACGATATTTTTAATATCGTGCTGGGGGCCATTGCCAGCATATCCCTCATAGTGGGCGGAATTGGCATTATGAATATTATGCTGGCTTCTGTTTGGGAGCGTGTCCGTGAAATCGGGACCCGTCAGGCGATTGGGGCTTCCCGTAAGGACATCATCGTTCAGTTTCTGTCCGAGTCGGTCTTGATCAGTGTGACCGGCGGGATGATTGGAGTCGTGCTGGGTGTGGTTATGGCCCATCTGATTCATGTCATGGCAGACATAAAAACCATAGTGACGCTTTATTCGGTGATTATAGCCTTTGGGGTTTCGGCTACTGTCGGGATTGTTTTTGGTTATTTGCCCGCCAAAAGGGCTGCCGAACAGGACCCCGTGGAGTCTCTGCGTCATTGATCCTGATAGTAAACGAATTGGATACAATACTTTGTACGAAGAAATATTATGATGCGAATTTGGATTTTTTCTTTTTTGGTGTTGTTTTCTCTTCAGGGCCTGTTTGCCCAGGAAGTAGAACCTGAAGCTGAAAATTATTTTAACACCGGTGAAGATGTAAAAGAGGTAGAGATGACGCTGGATGATGTGATTGAACTTGCACGTCAGCAGTCGTTGTATAGTTTCAGGGCAGAAAACATGTACCTGGCTCGTTACTGGGAGTACCGGAGTTATCAGGCCGATCGCCTGCCCATTCTCAGTATGGATGCCACGCCGGTTAACTACGACCGCTCCGTTGTCAGCCGTTATGACCAGGAAGAGGGCGAGTATTACGAACAACGCTCCTATCTTACTTCGGATGCTTCGGTTTCGATCAGGCAAAATGTGCCTTTCACCGGAGGTGTCTTTGATGTGACCACATCCTTATCTGCTTCACAGAACCTTGAAAATGACGAGCTTCAATTTGCATCGGTTCCTGTTAGTGTAGGTTTCCGGCAGCCGCTCGATGGCTACAACCGTTTTAAGTGGGAAGCACGCATAGAACCCCTCAAATTTGAAAAAGCCAAAAAGGATTATCTTCAATCACTGGAGTCCCTGAATATTCAGGCAACCAACTATTTCTTTAATCAGGTGACTGCCGAAATCAATCTAAAAATTGCTGAAACCAATTATTCCAATGCCGATACACTCTATAATATTGGGAAAGGACGTTTCGAAATAGGCACTGTCACACAGGACGAGTTGCTTGACCTGGAACTTGAACGCCTCAATGCAAGTATGGCTGTGGACCGGGCACGAATCAATCTTGAACAGGCTCAGGCCGAGTTGAGCTCCTTCCTCGGACTGGAAGACAATATTGTCATTGATTGTAAGGTTCCCAACGATATTCCGGATGTGAAAGTTGACCCTGAAAAAGCTTTGGGTCTGGCCGTTGATAACAACCCGGAGATATTGGATTTTCGGCAGCGATTGCTTGAAGCCGAGCAAAATATAGCCCGAACACGTTCCGAAAGCGGTCTTAGCGCTGATGTCCGTGCCAATTTGGGGGTGAATAAAAATGCGGATGAAGTCGGCCTTGCTTACCAGAGCCCGTTTGAAGATCAACAACAGGTTATGGTTTCGTTAAATATACCCATCCTTGACTGGGGCCTCCGGAAGGGACAAATACAGATGGCCAAATCAAATCGTGAGGTGACCCAGGCAACTGTTGAACAGGAACGTGTTGACTTTGAAAAAGACCTCATGATCCAGGTGATGGAGTTTAATATGCAGGAAAAGGAAGTCAGGGTTTCCGCCAAAGCCGACACCATTGCCCAGCGGGGTTATGATGTCACCAAACAACGGTTTTTGATTGACAAGGTGGATGTGATTAAGCTGAACTCTGCCCGGAATTCTTTGGATGCAGCCCGTCGTGGATATATTTCTGCCCTTCGGGATTACTGGCGCAATTATTACCGGATCCGCCAATATACCTTGTATGACTTTGTGGAAGAGGAGCCGCTCATGGAAGAACTTGATGAGCTTTTGCAGCAATAACGACTGTATTTCATGACGGAATTTGCGGATATGGGCATATGTATGAGAATCTCACCCGGTTGTAAAGAAGCCTAAAAAACAAGATCAGCCAGCCGGCTTTCTTCCTTATTTGAAATTTGGAGGCTTTTTCATTAATCAGGCTATATACATCGGAGAATTTAAATTATGAACATCAAACACCTAAGAAGATACGCATGAAGCAGAGATTATTGATATTGTTGCCCCTTCTTTTCGTTGTCTTGTCTTTTGTGGGGTATCGCTTTTTTTTGGCCG
>JBNJFN010000379.1:0-3552 GCA_051746885.1 Bacteroidota bacterium
TTGAAATATCGCTTATCCAGGTTCCGCACCAGTTGAAGTCCGGCAAAGCCGCCTCCAACAACAATGACTTGCTTTCTGCCGGAGTTGATGTCCGGATTCATATTCCACTCTTTTGCCTTCATAAATTTTCTGTGTTATAGATAACGGGTTTATCTCCACCGGCTAATGATTTTAACCGGTGGAGATATAAACCTGTCAATTAAAGAAATAACCATATCAATGAGCGTCACCATGTTTTAGAACATCATGCAGCGCCTCAATTGTATGCGTATAATGCACATAGGCTTTTACATATTCTCTGCCTTTTTGAGTTGATTCATCTTTGACTTCGTTTAATTTTTCTACCTTTTCGAATCTGTTTCTGATAACCTTTTCAACATGGTTATTAAGCTTGCTGATGAGGGAAATAATGTCTTTGTCTTGAATGGCCTCATCACTCATTTGAATTATTTTTTTTGTTGTCCCGGCCGCTTTGAGTCCTGTGTAAGGGGCATTTTCCGTCTCCCGGTGTAGCCGAACCAGTGTTTCGAAAAAATGCTTCTTTACCAATTCATAAATTTCAGGATCTCCATCCTTTAAGTTGTAAGTTTTGTTAAAGAGGGAGGTAATCTCCTGTTCCTGTTCCTTGTCAATCCATTTAAACACGTGACTGACCTCGTTTGTTTTCAATGCTTCTTTTGCATCGGTGATAACCGGTCCGTCTACAGAGTCACAATGCGCATAAACAGGCAGTGTGCCGATTGAAAAAAGGACAAACACCATCATAATGGGGAGAGCATTTTTAAATCCTGAGCTTTCGCTGATTCTTACTTTTGCCTTCATAACGATTAATTTTAAATGGTTTTGAAAATTCGTTTGATGCAAAAGTATCCGCAAGACACAAGATGTGCGACCTACTTCATAAAGTAAGACCTCTTTTTGTTGAGTATACGACCTTGTTTGTAAAATAGGTCGTCGGAAAAGGAAATGTTAGGTTCGGGTTGTTGTTTTCTTAAATTCACTTGGGGTCATGTTGGTGATTTTCTTAAATACTCTGTTGAAAGCGGATTTTGAATTAAAACCACACTCATAAGCAATGCCCAGTAAAGAAAGATTATCTGTTTCGGGTTCGGTCATTTTCTTCTTGACTTCATCGATTCTGTACTGATTGATGAACTCAAAAAAATTCATCCCAAAGCTATCATTGATGACTTTTGAAAGATGATGAGACGGGATGTTTAATTCATCGGCAAGTTGAGGAAGACTCAGATTCGGGTTCAGGTATGGTTTGTTTGCTTCCATATACTGGTTGATTTTTTTTGTATAGCGGTCTTTGTCAGTTTCACTCAGATGTAAACCTGAGATGTTTATTTTCGGCTTTGTGACAAAGTCTTGATCTTTCGTTTTGTAGCTAACAAAGATGGCTTTTTGCCTAAGGCCAAAGTAACCCACCAGGATGATAAAGATGGATAATGAAAGAAACAGTCCGTCAGTGCAAAAGATCATGGAAAAAAGGTGAAACACATGATGAATGACAGCAATAACAATTAAAGCCGACCATATCACGCCAAAGATCATTACCAGCTTTCTTAACCAGTCCAGATCAACATCTTCAGAATACGAAAAGTTGTTGAAGATATTGATGTCGAGTTTTTTGAACATTCTGGCCGACAAGGTGAAATATAAGGGGCCGGAGAGGGCCGTAAGAATGAGGAAAACCGTGAATAGTATTGGTGGATGAATGCTATGAGAAACATGGTCCATTCTGATTCTTTCAGAATATTCGGGAAAACCGAAAGAAACGAGGAGATATATAACGAACAGCACAAAAGGCACGAAATGCAAATAGTCTTGTTTCTTAAGTCTTCGTTTTTTGGATGCCAGAACAGAAAGGTATACATACAAAAACGGTCCATGCAGCATGAATAAGGAAATCAGTATTCCGGAAAGAAGATGATGTTGCAGGAAAAGGTTTTCCGAAGTAAAAGCATAAGTTGCCGTAAACAACCCCAGGTAAACCAACCAGAATGTTAATGTTTTGTCATGTAGTTCTTTAGGTCTTTTATGCAATAACAAAACCACAAAAAATATGGCATGGAAAGCAGCTATTATGAAGATGTATTTCATGTTTAGGGATGAATGCCTGTTAAGTGGTTGTTTTAAAAATGATAGAGTAGCAAAACAAACTCAGGATGTTTGAATTTTTCTCTGAAATAATGCTTTAAAAGAATGGAGACGAGGTTTAGGGGGCTGGTATTTTAATTTCATTGATGGATTTTTCATCTATAACGAGAACACCCCTTCAATAGCCGTCGCTTCCTGAGTGACCTTCACTATTTCATCGGGATTTTCCATGGTGGCTTTGCAAGTGACCGACACATAACGGAGGCTTTTCGTGTGGTTGAACGAAACCTCCCCGTGCTCGGGCAAAACGGCCGTCACTTTATCCACTTTCCCGTGCTGGTTGGGCACAATGAATTTGAACATATAATACGTTGGCCACTCCTCAGTTTCAGCCAGAAGTCTTCTCAATTTACTAAAATCGTGCATTGCCATTTTCCCCAATTTTTTCCCTGCAAAGTTAGGACTTGATCTTTGATTTTTATAAATTTAGGGAAATCAAAACCTATAACGTTATGAGGAAATTTTTATTTGCATTCATGGCTGCATTGGTCTGTCCGTTTGCTGCATTGGCCGGAGGAGATGAATCCCCTTCCGATAGTCAGATTCTAAAAGCTTATGAAGATCTGCGTGTGGCAGATGTCGCCGATGGTCTTGATATGGTTGGTTTAAGAGATGCCACCATTCTGGACCAGAAAATTGATGCTCTGTGGAAAGACGTGGATGACATGGGCCATGTTTTTCGGGGCATTGCTGTAACAGCCCGTTATGTGCCTACCAACCGGGTTGTAAAAAATCCCATGGACAAAGATGAATTTAAAGAGTGGGAAGGTCAGTGGTACAATGAGATATCAGATGAACCATTTGTTGAGTTTATTGAAGAGGGAACAGTCGTTGTTATTGATTGTGAGGGAGATGGAGACACCGGTTCGGTGGGGTCTTACAATTCCCTCGACTGGTATAGCCGTGGCGCTGTCGGGATCGTTTCCAACGGAGGAATCCGCGATACCGACGAGATTATCAAACAAAAGATTCCTGTTTACCTCGATTGGAAAAACCGTGGTCGCGGGATTAGGCCGGGACGAAACGAGATGGAATCGGTCAATGAGCCGGTGAGCATTGGCAGTGTTTTGATCAACCCGGGAGATGTCATTGTGGCCGATGGTGATGGTGTTGTGGTTGTTCCCCGCAAGCATGCTCTTCAGGTTGCTGAATACGCTCGTGAGATATTGGAGGGCGATAAGGAAGGGCGCCGGAGTTTATACAAAAAGTTGGACATGCCCCTGGACCAGACTGTGGAATGAGCGTGAGTCAGGAGTTTTTTGAACAGGATAAATGCATACTTCAAAAAAACTGAATTTATGAAGAAAGATGAGCATTGGAAAGTGATTTACGAGGATTTCGTCCCCGACCATGAACCGCTGCGTGAAGCTTTATGCGCCCTTGGCAACG
>JBNJFN010000380.1:0-3535 GCA_051746885.1 Bacteroidota bacterium
GTAAAAAACTCTACCACTGTCTAATTGTTGCTTCTCATGGCCCAGGTTTCCCATCTTCACGTCTTCACGTTTTCTCGTCTTCACGGTATCCTGTCAAATTAATCTCCTGCATGCCAATATTTAACCCACGCCAGGCGTGGCTTTACAAAATTTCCAATTACATCATACAAAATACTCATTACTCGCTTCCTCCTGTCGTCCCGTCTTCTCAGTTTCTTGTCTTTCCATTTTTCAATTATATCCGAGACGCAAGCATTGCGTCTCTACCGCTACTCACAACCCATCTCCCCCCATCGCTCCTTCGTTCCGTTGTGCCTTCGTTCCATCCTCCTCATCTTCATCCAGTCCGAAATATTTCACCATGGCTTCTGCCTGTTCTATGCCTTTTTGCGATATTTCATTTCTTGAAAAATCAATGTTAAAAAGGGTTTCGCAGCCGGCTTCAATGAATTTCTGCTTCAATGTTTCCTTTTTATCTATATCTGAAGCAGAGAACGTACTCAACCGGTCAAGCGCCCAATAGGTGGTATCTGTTTTTGTAGAATTCAAAATCTTTTTCAACCGCTCACCTTCCGGCGTATTTTGATGGGTTAGCATCAGGAAAGTTCGAATGACCACTACATCATTAACTACTTCTGATACCAGATAACCAATCTTATATTGACCATTTAACCTATACTCTATTAGTCTTTGTCCATTATTCGTAACATGAACCAGTGGCTCGACAAGGGAAACAAGAAGATCTCTGTAAATGACATAATATTCTTGATTATCAAGCCGCTCTTTAAGTCTTTGCCAAGCATGCCCCTGAATGTATAGATCCCATACTTTATCTGATATATTCAAGGGCATCTGCATAGTTCGGGCATCAATTGTAAGCCATCTGATTCTCAATGGATGAGGAGAACCCAGTCTGTATACAGGACGAATTTTTCCGTTCAATTTAACAGACAAAACCTGTACCATCTCCCTGTATAGGATCAACTTCACATAAGATTTCTGATCCGTTTCTCCCAACATATGGACATCCAAATTAAACAGGTAAATACTAGATAAAATATGACTCCCGTAAAGAGAAGCCATAAACAATATGCTATTTAAAGCATCCAATATCTCCTCACAGAGCTGTTCGCCACACCCTTTTTGGTCCATATGTTCCTTAATCTTTTTTATTGTCTCAAACCTATCAGATTCAATGAAATCGTCGTAATAATAAAAGGTATACATGGTAGTCAGATAATCATAGAGGGTTATTTTGGGGCCACCCTGATACAATCCAACGGTTTGTCCTTTTGCGAAATGGTTTATAAACCAATTGTAGAATCTCACCAACCGGGGAGAGATCTCATGATCTTCCCGGGCCTCAACACGAATTGTCCGAAAGTGTATCATATAAAAATCATTCATTTCCTCCTTTGAAATCTGAGAATACAGTTCATCACAATCAAACAGACTCAATATATGCCTGAATTTTTTTATAAACTGGTTCTTGTGCTGGGCCTGTTTAACCTTCTGTTGTTGACTGCCAGCTTTCTTTTTGCGGTTCTTCCTTTTTTGTGCCACGTTTTTTGTCGTCGTTCAGTCATTCTTCCGTGCCGTCGTGCCCTCGTTCTGTCGTACCGTCGTTTCCTCCTCATCATCCAGTCCGAAATACTTCACCATGGCCTCTGCCTGTTCTAAAACCCCCCGGACCACCTTTCCCCTCCCTAAGTTTATTCTAAAAAGACTCCCACAGCCTGCTTCAATGAATTTACGCTTTAAACGTTCATTCTTATGGATATCGGAGGCAATAAATGTGCTCAACTGATCCAATGCCCAGTATTTTGTATCTTCTCTTTCTGACCCCATGATCTTTTTCAACCGCTCCCCTTCCGGGGTATCTTCCTGAGTCAGGAAAAGAAAAGTGCGGATCACTACTACTCCATGAACCACCTCAGCCAGAAGATACCCTGCTTTATCTTTGTTTTGGATCCTGTATTCAATTAGTCGTTTCTGACCTTTCAGCATAAAGACTTTTGGATATCTCAGGGATAATAAAAGATCGGAATGCACCAGATCGGAATATGTACAATCAATGCGTTCATACAGCCGCTTAAGAGCATGCGCCTGAATGTAAACATCCAACGCTTTACTGGAATTTATCCATGGGATCTTCAAGGTTTTAGCATTGATCTGAATCCACTTAAATTCCGGAGCAGGAAATGGCATTCCAAGCCTGTAAACGGACCTTGCTTTGCCGTTAAATTTAACAGAAAGTCTTTCACAACGTTTTTTAAAAATGAGGATTCTGATACTGGAGTTGGTTTTTCCCACTTTATACTTTTGTATCCGGATATCAAACAAATAGAGGTTAGTAAGAAGATTGCTCAGAAAAAGGGTAGCTACAGGCATCATACTTTCAACACTCGACAGAGCCTGAAGCCAGAGTTTAGTGAAATCAAGCTGCTTTTCCATTACCTTTTGAATCTTCGTAATCACCTTAAAAGCAATGCTCCTTTCTATAATCTCAGAATACTCAATGAACGTATAGATTATAGTAAAACAATCATGAAGCGAGATAAGGGGGCCTCCCTTATACAATTCAATGGTATCCTCCTTAATCCAATTATTGAAAAACCAATTATAAAATCTGACCATTTTTGCGGATATTTTTTCACCTGGAGCAGCTTCAACCCGAATGGAACTAAAATGAATCATATAAAACATATCCATTTCTTTCCTGGGAATTTTCTCATAGAGATCGTTGCAATCTAAAAGACTCGAAATATGCCTGAAACTTTCCAGGAACTTATTACGCTGATGGTTTCGGCTGATTTTCTGCGGTTGGCATCCAGCCTTCTTTTTGCGTTTTTTCTTTTTTTGTGTCACGATTCTTGAGATTTAAGGTAGTAAAAAACTCTACCACTGTCTAATTGTTGCTTCTCATGGCCCAGGTTTCCCATCTTCTCGTCTTCACGGTATCCTGTCAAATTAATCTCCTGCATGCCAATATTTAACCCACGCCAGGCGTGGCTTTACAAAATTTCCAATTACATCATACAAAATACTCATTACTCGCTTCCTCCTGTCGTCCCGTCTTCTCAGTTTCTTGTCTTTCCATTTTTCAATTATATCCGAGACGCAAGCATTGCGTCTCTACCGCTACTCACAACCCATCTCCCCCCATCGCTCCTTCGTTCCGTCGTTCTTTCGTGACATCGTGTAGCCGTGACTTCGTATTTTCCTCATCCAGTCCGAAATACTTCACCATGGCCTCTGCCTGTTCGATATTTTGACCCATCAATTCACGACTTGAATAATTGATATCAAATAAAACTCCACACCCCGCCTCAATGAATTTAGACTTCAATGCTTCATTCCTTGTGATATCAGAAGCAATAAAGGTGCTCATTCGGTCTATTGCCCAATATTTCATATCGGTCTTGGTTGTATTTAATATCTCTTTAAGCTTTTCACCTTCCGGTGTATGACTATGGGTGAGCAGAAGGAAGGTACGAATCACCACCATATCATCAACTACCTCTGATACCAGGTA
>JBNJFN010000381.1:0-3527 GCA_051746885.1 Bacteroidota bacterium
AAGTAAGAAGTTTCCTGGTGGGTGATATTCTGGGCTGGAGCAAGAGCCGCATATATTGAACATAGGATAAGCAGCATAGCCTTTTTTACCCGTTCAGCTCTGCCGGTTTGCCATGCCTTTTTATAAAAGGCTTTGTTGCTTGAGGATAGGGACAGAGAAGGAATACCCGTTACAATCCCTCCAAAGAATAACGATTGGGTGAAAAACTTCCGCCGGTTCATGTTTGTCCACTCTCTGACTGCTGTTTGGTTTCTATTGATTCCACAGCTGCCCCGATGATTCCCGCATGGTTTTGTAATTCAGCAGGAATAACTTTGGTTTTGACCTTTGTCAGATATTGTGCGTATTTATCGAATTTCTTGCTTGCACCTCCGCCAATGATTATGAGTTCCGGGTAGAAAAGGCTTTCCAGATGGTGCAGGTATTTTCCGAAACGTTTGGCCCATTTTTTCCACGAGAGGTTTTCCTGTTTCCTGATGGCGTCGGAAGCCCAATGTTCAGCTACCTTTTTTTTATTTTTCAGGTAAACATGGCCCAATTCGGTATTTGGGAGCAGTACCCCGCTGGTGAACAAGGCAGTGCCTAATCCAACCCCTACAGTTACAATCAGGCCCACGCCGTGGATATTTTTCCCATGACCGAACCTCATTTCTGCCAGCCCGGCCGCATCAGCGTCGTTAAGTACCTCTACCCGGCAGTGCGTAACTTCGGATAAAAGTTTCGGGGCATTTGTTCCGATCCAGCCATCATCAATGTTGGATGCATTCTGTACAATGCCGTCCATGATGGCAGCGGGAAAGGCAACCCCTACATTGCCCTGATAATTGAAATAATCAGTGATTTCCTTGATGGTTGATGCAACAGATTCAGGGGTTGCCGGATCCGGTGTGGGAATCCGGTGACGATCCGATTGGAGCTCTCCATTCCGTGTATCTACAAGGGCTCCCTTGATACCAGAACCTCCAAAATCAATGCCTAAGCAGATGTTCTCGTCCATATGCTTTCCGTTTTAATTTGCTTTAATACCAATATCTATTCGAAAACAAACAATTAAATTTTACTATTGTTTGCGAGTGGAAATTTATAAAATATCCTTAAAAATACAGTGCCATACCCCCAAAATAATCCGGATTAATCGTTTTTCCTGTTTTTCTGCACTTTTAACGATCAACCTTTTTACATTCACGTTAAATGAGTTTCTTTACATAATCACCAATAGCTAAACAGGCCGTTAAACCGGGTGATTCAATACCCAATAAATTGATAAACCCGGGATAACCTTTGTCTGCTTCATTGCGAATGACAAAATCCTGTATGGGATCCCCCGGTTTTTGCAATTTGGGCCTTATTCCTGCCTGATCAGGATGAAGGTCATCCAGTTCCAGGAATGGAAGAAACCGTTTGGCCGATTCATAAAATTGCGTTTTGCGCGACTTGTCCACAGAATAATCCAGTCTGTCGTCTCCCAGATATACCGTATTTGGCCCTAGCTTGAGCCCCCGGTTTAAATCCACCGTGGCATGAATGCCTAAACCGGTAGTATTTGTTTCAGGTACCGGATATATAAGCCTGCCTACCAGCTTGTTCTTCCCGTTTCCTACTCCCCAGTATTCTCCTTTCCAGAAATGGTAATGATAAGAGGGATCATCCGCTCCCAACAGTCTTGAGATGTTATAAGCACCCAGACCTGCCGAATTGATCACATTGCCTGTCGAAAAGGTAAAATTCCCTTCGGCATCTTTTACGGTTACTTCATATCCGCCTTCAATTTTTTTCAGACCGGTTACCTCATTGTTATAGGCCATCTCCACACCTTTTCTTCCCGCTTCTTTTTCAAGCTCCTTCATTAAGCCATGCGAATCTACAATCCCTGATTCCGGGAAATACAGGGCAGATAGCGCCTCTACATTTGGTTCCATTGCTTTTGCCTCTTTGGATATAATATGCCTACCCGAGGTAACCCCATTGTTTTTCGAACGTTCCAGGATGGAAGCCAGTTGCTTCTTTTCTTCTTCATCAGTGGCCACGATGAGTTTCCCGCATTTGCTGTGAGGGATCTCATTCTTTTTACAGTACTCATACAATAGCTGCCTTCCTTCTACACATAACCTGGCTTTTAATGATCCCTTAGGATAATAAATGCCGGAATGAATCACTTCAGAATTCCGGCTTGAAGTCTCCTTTCCGAAACCTTTGTTCTTTTCAACAACTACAATTCCCTTATATTCAGATGAAAGCCTTGCTGCTATTGCTAATCCAATAACGCCTGCCCCTATGATAGTGATGCCTGTATCCAAAATTGAAGCTAAGTTAGATGGTTTTCTGTTTTCAATGGCGCAATTTATAAAATTAAAGTAAAACAGATGAGTTTATGTGATATTTAGTGGCGAAACAATTACTATCCAGGTGGTTAAGTGTTTGCATTCTTACTTTAATTTGATGGGGGCATCCTAACCATTTTTGGCTGTTTGTATTATTGAAAATAATATTTTACATTTATGACTTCAATAATCGTAAAAGCTTTTGGATTCTAATCGTTACATTATTAATTATAATCAAAAGAGGTTCAATATGGAAAGAGAAGAAATCAAAGACAGAGTCAAGAAAGTAATTGCTAATGTCCTCAATACTGATATTTCAGAAATATCAGATGATGCCAACTTTATTTTTGATCTTGGCGCCGATTCTATACAAAGCGTTCAGTTGATAGCCGGTTTTGAAGAAGAATTCGATATTGATATGGATGAAGACAAGGCCAAGGAGATACAAACAGTTTCGGGAGCCATTGATTTCATTGCCGGTTATCTGGAATAATAATTAAACGGGAAACTTTAAAGTATGGGTAAAAGATTCGATATTCACCAAAAGAACCTGAAAAATTTTTTCGATCCGGGATCGATCGCTTTAGTTGGGACCAACAGGCAAAGAGGGACTGTTCCCGGCGATGTTTTTATTAACCTTCTTCAGGCAGAGTTTAACGGTTTGCTTTTCCCGGTTAGTCCGAGGGACAAATACATTTCAGGAGTTAAAACCTATAAATATGTTACGGATATAGAAGATCCTGTTGATCTGGCTGTAATTGTTTTCCCCAGTTCCGTTGTTCATTTGGCTTTAGAGCAATGTGGTGAAAAAGGCATCAAATCGGTGATTGTTATCTCGGCCGGATTTAGGGAAGTCGGCGGTGTAGGGAAAGAGCGGGAAGATAAACTTATGGAGATCGCTGAAAGATATGATATGTCCATAATAGGACCCAATTGCCTGGGTATTATCAACACCGACAATTTTGTAAGGCTTAATGCTTCTTTTGCGAGGAAACTTCCGCATGAAGGGAATATTGCATTTATTTCCCAGAGCGGGGCTTTATGTACCGGTGTTCTGGATTATGCAAGAGCGCATCATATAGGTTTCTCCAAATTTATCAGCTTCGGTAACAAGCCAGATGTTAACGAGATTGATCTGTTGTATTATTTGGCCAAGGATGAAAAGACCAGGGTTATATTAATCTACCTGGAGGAGATTTCCGATGG
>JBNJFN010000382.1:0-3522 GCA_051746885.1 Bacteroidota bacterium
AAGCTCAAAGCTCGAAGCTGAAGAGAAAGGTTGCTCTGTTTTGCGACATAACCAAAGAACCAACAAATTAGTTAAACATCATATTTTAAACAACTTAGGGTTTTTGTTAGATATTAGTGCTTCGGATAACCAAAAAAGTCAAAATCCTCACTGTAGAGCTTATTCACAACATCATACATCTCCCTGGTCCACTTTAAATCAAAATCCTTTTTGTCGGTTTGATTGGCCCTGATTCCGGTATCAATGCCAAGCTCATTTTTCATAAATTGCAAATCCTCTTCCGATTCCAGTTTAAGCTTGTGCACATTTTTAAGGTCCTTTAGTATTTTTACCTGAGGATGCAGGTGCCTGTTTTTCATGTAGGCTTGCGGAAGAAGCCGGATAAATTTCTCAAAAGTGAGTTCTTTGAAAGCATTGAATTTTTCCTGATTCGAACTAAAAAAAGACAACCCCAACGGCTTGAAAAATATCTTATGCGTCCGGCCCCATTTCCAGGAGGTATTGACACGTTTGTTCAGTTTGTCTCTGTAAAACGATTCTAAACGATCATAGGGATTTCTTCCTATCACATAGTTTACCCGCGGGCGATGCAACCAGATCAATTCCTCTTTCAATCTTTTCAGACCCTGGCTCTTTCTTAAAGTGCTGTACATCACCTTAAAGTTGGTGCTAATGATATAATCCTTCTCGCGATTTTTGAAATGAGGCATAAATGAATGGGATTTTACTTTTTTATAGCAATGGCCTGGCTTAAACCTGAGTCAATGCCAATGATTTCCATGTCTGAAAACCCGGCACGAGTTAACCAGGTCTTGACTTCACTTTCAGAATAACAATCTCCGCCTTCTACCCCCACCAACATATTGATGGAAAAAATGGCTCCCTGTTCAGGCTGTGTCTTCGAATCATCCATGATCCAATCCTGAATCACAATTTTCCCATTGGGGTTCAATGCATCGTAACACCTCCGGATTAATTCCTGATTGGTTTGAAAGGAATTGCTGTGAATGATCGCTGAAAGAAACACCAGATCAAAGCCCCGGGGCAGTTCATCCCTGGTGAAGTCGCCTTCATGATGTGCAATCTTATCTGAAAAACCTTCCTCCTGGATGATCTCTCTGGAAACAGGGATGACATTGGGTAAATCGAAAATGGCGGTTTTCAGTTCAGGTTTTCTGTCTAAGAAAGCCATACAAAAAACCCCGGATCCTCCGCCCACATCCAGAACGGATTCAACACCTTCCAAATCGATTTTTGAAATTTGAGCGGGAGCCTGTTTCTTCCCCCTGTCGTGCATGGCATGAATAAATGCCCCCAACCATTCGTCGCCTCTTTCATTAATCTCTTCATCATGGGCAGGTTCCCCGGTTTTGACCACATCCGTCAAATGGCTCCAGGTGTTCCACAAATGCTCCGAGTGCATTAGTCCTGCCATATAATCGGGGCTGTTTCCTGAAAGATACCTCAGGCTATCCCCGGTATTGCTGAATTGTTCATCGTGCTTATTCAACAGCCCCAAAGCCACCAAAGCATTTAACAATCGTTCTGTGGCATTTTTATTTAGTCCTAATGCTTTTGAAATGGATTCAGAATTCTGGCTTCCCTCTCCTATAAATGTGAAAACATCTAATTGAAAGGCCGTTAAAATGATCCTGCTTTTCTGAAAGCCCATGACGGTTTCCCTGATTTCCTGCGGTCCCATAAATACAGTTTTTGATTAAAAATTGATGCTCAAAACTGCATAAATTGAGCCATTTCTGCAACACGCAAAATACGGATTGATTTGCGGGGTAGCGGACCACAATAGCTTTCCCCCGGGGGTGTGATTGGTTCCGGGTTTCTATCACCTTGTGACAGGCAGGGGCTGACTTTATACTTTGCTCAGTGGCATTTGCATGCTTAACCCTCTATTATTTATTTTCTTATTTGGCTTGTTCTATTGTTTTTTTGCTTCTTTTCCCGCATCATCTCTTGTAATAAATTGAACCATTGATTCTCTTGAGTCCTCACGTCAATAGTTAACCCATTCCTTGTTTTAAAGAACCTTCGTATTCTGTAAGGTTTGATTTAATTTCCGATTCCATTGCTTCCAATAAACCCTGAATAGCGAATAAATAATCAGGATTTGTCAGATGGTTTAACCTCGATTGTGTGCCTCTAAACGTGATTTCCAAACCACCAATATAATCTTCACTCTCAATGAAATTGGATAAGGAACCAATATGGGGGAAATATTTGACAATACTGGAAAAATGAAAAAACGGGTATTGAGAAATGGCAAAACGAATAACGTGTTTTGGAATCTCTGAAAGTTTTATATCCACTTGTTTTTGCATGCCCGCTTCGTATTCCTGCTCTAGTTCAGAAAAGGCACTGGAAACTTTTCCGAATCCTGATGACAGTTGATGTTTATGATTTTTTCGTTTCACGCCCAAATCATCAAAGGATTTTACGCTTCCATAGTCTTTTTCAATCTTTTTGTTGAAAACAACTTTTCCTTTTTTGTAAAAATCAGTCTTTTTAAAGTCTGATTTTAAATGAAGCTTTTTCGTTTCAAGGTCGTCTTCATCAACGTATACACCCGTGTCCACAAGAGCTTGTTTCAGTTCGGAAACATATCTGCTATCCTCTTTGGTATGATAGTACAATTCTTCAAGGACCTTTAAATCATTGGAGTGATCCTCATCAAATTTACGGGTATACGGATCTTGTCCTTCCGCCAATGTGAACGGATAATATCTGGCCCCCCGGCCTACCAATTGTGCTTCTGAAATGGTTGTTTTACCGGGCTTTCCTGCCCTGCCGTCCCGGCCTTCATACAGACGAACAATATCAAATAAATTCAAAACGTCCCAGCCTTCATTCAATTTTTGAACAGCGAAAACAGCGCGAATTGGATTGTTTTCATTTTCAAGGGTATTTAAGCGTATTTGATTCATTTCCGCTTCTTTATCATTGTTGGCACTCAGGCAATTTTCTTCTCTGAAATGGGATTGAATCCGTTTGACAATTTCTTCATAATTGATGTTTTTTTGATCAAAATAGCTGAAGGCTTTCTGCACAATGGGGACTGCAGAGGTTTGTTGTATCCTGGTGATTTCTACGGAAGAAAGGTTTTCAATGAGTTGGTGAAATCGTTGTTTATTTTGCTCCGATTCTTTAATTGTACTTTTTGCCTTGAATAAAATGACCGGCTTTAAGTTTATGTTTTGCTCCGTGGCTAAGTCCTGTCGGTATAAATTGAGCAGTAAGGCTTGTATAATTCGTTCTTCGTCATCGTAAAATGAACGGATAAGGTTGATTTCTTTTGAATATTTATCCACCCTGAATTCGGCCAGATCATATTTGAAAACAACTTTATCCTGATATTTCTTAACCAGCTCACGACTTTCATAATCCATTGTTGCGGTGAATTCCAACAAGATATTGTCGAAATTCTGTTTGTGTACTTTCGATACGGTTTTTTCCCAACTCCCAAAAAGATTTCCGTTGTTTTTTGTTCCGGAACTTAAATGATGGGCT
>JBNJFN010000383.1:0-3522 GCA_051746885.1 Bacteroidota bacterium
TGAATGCCTCGGTAAAAGCTATAGAATGAGATGTATCCAGGCCAATTATTCCTATCCGCTTATGATTTGCGGAGAAACGTTGATTTTTTCCTGACACTAGAGGATTGCTTAAAAAACTCATCCCAATAGCGGCAGAAGCTGTTGTCTTTATAAAATTGCGGCGACCTTGTGATTTTTTCATTTGGATAATATTTTAAAAACGCATACATGAATTAAACTTTGGGTTCCCAGCCGGGTTCATAAGTCCTGCTCCACATTTGCATGGCTTCTCCGTCACCTAAAATATGACCGTTTTCAGGATTTATTCTTAGCTTTCTTTCCAAAAACTGAGAAATATTGCCCAGATGACAAAGCACATTACTTTTGTGAATTTCATCAATTGGGGCATTGTTTTGTGAATTATTTTGTATAGCTTTAAGGAAATCATGCATATGCGCATCACTAACCTCACCACCCGCCTGCAGATCATCGGCCTCTTCAATATCCTCCTCACTGGATGTTACCGGATTTCCTTCCCGATCAAAGACCTTATAAGAACTTCGCGAGAGGACCATAGAACCCTCAGTACCATAAATTATGGCTCCGGGACCAGCTGAGTAGCCAGTACAGCTCTTTCCATCCCAAACAATCATTTTTCGGTCTTCATACTTAAAGCTTACGACCTGAGTATCAAAAAACTCCCAGTCATCCTCGTACTGGAAACGGCCACCACTGGATGAAACCAAAACAGGATAGGTATCGATGCCCATGGCCCACCTTATCAAGTCAACATTATGAACTGCATTGTTACCAATTTCACCGGTTCCCCATCTCTTGAACCAATGCCAGTTATAATGGATCACATTATCCCGGTAGGCCGTTCGGGGTGCCGGACCTTGCCAGAGATCATAATTCAGCCAATCAGGCACAGGTGCCTTTTTACCGTAACCAATAGAACCTCTCGGTCTGGCATATTCAGCCCTTCCATAATAGGGGCGGCCTATAATTCCATCTCTAATTTCCTGAACGCCTTTGCTAGATATTGATGAAGAACGAGATTGAGTGCCCGCCTGTACAACTTTACCATACTTTTTCTGGGCTTTTACTAATAATTTTCCTTCATGGGCATTGTGACTTATCGGCTTTTCAACATACACATGCTTACCTGCATCAAGAGCCATGATACTTGCCGGAACATGCCAGTGGTCAGGAGCAGCAACAACCAGTGCATCTACTGAGCTGTCATCCAACGCCCTTCGGAAATCAATGACTCCTTTAGGTTTTCTACCTTGTAGATCTTCTACCATTTTTACTCTTTCTTCAACGGCTCGTTCGTCTACATCACAAATATAGGCGACTTCACCGATCTCAGAACGAATAACACTCTCGGCCAATGCACTGCCCCGGCTATGTACACCCATAACGGCAACCTGTAGACGGTCATTGGCACCCCTAATATTCCGGGTGTTCTTAGCCTGCAGGTTATTTAACCCTGCAAATGTGACTCCGGCAGTTCCTACTGCTACTTTTTTTAAAAAATCTCTTCTTGAATGATTCATGATTGATATATTTAATATTTTTCATTACCGATTAAACCATATCTACATAAGCTTTCTCAGTCTTTTAACCAATGGGGGGATGTCTTCGTATGGAGCATCTTCTTCATACTCAATATCAACATAACGCTCATAACCTTGATTTTCAATCAATCTGAAAATACGTTCCATATCAGCGGGTATTGGTTTGGCTCCTTCAACAGTAGAGTGCATATTTACCTTCAGATGCATCATAACGGCATAAGGAAGTACCTCCGCTATTTGCCGGTACCAATCCTTGAGAAAGTTCCCTGTATCCAGTAGGGCACCAAACCATGGCGAATCAATTTCCTGAATAATTTTTATAACCTGCTCGGAAGTAACGGGAAAACCTCCATGATTAGCCATTGCCAGGACTATTCCCTTTTGAGCGGCATAATCCACACATTCCTGCATGGAAGAAATTACCCAGTCATAAGCATCGTTCTCTGTGTAATCATCCGGAATGTCGCCTCCTCCAAAAACTCTTATTGATGGAGCTCCTAATACAACCGCTTTATCAATCCACTTTTTTACATCTTCAACTTGTTCCTGACGATCCTGCTTATCCGGTGTAATAAAATCATTGCCTATAGCCGTTCCGGTAATATCCATTCCCATATGAAAACATTTATTCCTGAGCTCCAGCAAATAGGAATCTGACTCCGACTCAAAAAAGTAGGAAGTAAGCTCTACTCCGTCCAAACCCAGGTTATAGCAGTAATCAATGAATTCTTTCATATTTATCTCGTCATTCCTGAATTCGTTTACAAAAGAATAGGCTGCCATCCCCAATCGGACTCGGGACTTTTCAAATTTAACTGGTTCTTTACCGGCTGAAAAAACGGATTCTATATTAAGGGCTGACAATCCGAGTAATGCCAGATTCCCTTTTAAAAATGCACGGCGGGTGAAAGATTGATTGCTCATATTAATTAGATTTATGGGTTTAACAATAAAATTAAGAACAATTGGCAGAGAAATATCAAAAAAGCACTTTAGCTGGTATCTCTCAAAAGAATATATTTATTCAAACTGCTTTACATACTCAAGGAATTTTTTTGCAGTTTTATCCAGATTATCAACAGAACCTCCTCCTTTCAAAACTTCACACATTTCATAAACCAAATATCCCTGATAGCCAACGTCCTTCAATGTATTGAAGAACATTTCATAATCAATGATGCCTTCACCCATTGGTACTGCACGATACACATCATCCTGTCCGATATAATTGGTTAATTCACCTCTATATTTATATCGGGGCATGCTTACATAATCCGCAGCAATGGTATTGACAATAAAGGGCTTCATTTTTTTAATGGATTGTTGGATTTCTTCAGAGCTTAATCCTTCAAGGGTTGGCGACCAGGCATCCCAGCCTGCCTTCACATTGGGATGATCTACTTCATTCAGGAGCCAATACATGGCATCATGGTGCAGGGCAATATCATGATGGTTTTGAACGGCCAGGGTGACATCATATTTGGCCGCCTTTTCCCCGGCAAGTTTCAATCCTTCCACCACTTTGCCGTATTGTGTATCATAATCCACACCCTCACGTTCATAACCGGTGAATATTCGCACCATATCCGTACCCAGATCGCGGGCCAGTTTGGCGATTTCTCCAACATAACTGGCCTGGATCTCCACGTTGGGAATTCCGGGTTTATCCACGCCTGCTGTAAAATCGGTATAACCTGCCAGACCAACAAGCTCAAGATCCAATTCATTAATCCTTTGCCTAAGCTGTTCCCGTTCGGCTTCATTATAATCGAATGGTGAAACATGGGGTCTCTTGGCCACCAGCATGACACCGTCGAATCCCAGTTCTTTGGCCTTAACCAAAAACTCATCGACAGTAAGCTGGGCCTGACCCCGCCAAACTCCGGCATAACTGACCGAGTGAAGACAGGTTTTTACTTCAAAATCTTCGGGATTGCCGGTGGGGGTTTCCTGGGCAATTCCT
>JBNJFN010000384.1:0-3502 GCA_051746885.1 Bacteroidota bacterium
CAATATTTAACTCTGTAACCGCATCACGTGTGGCTTTTTCCAGTGTCTTACATTTAAGGCAGCCCGTACCCAGAACTTTAATTTCCATCGTAGTAAATTTTAATTCTTTCTGGTTTTATATTCCCATTTAATAAATCGTCATTCGCAAAACAACGAACAAATGTCACAAAAAAATATCAGATTTTCAAGAATTTCCTGAATAATTTCCTGGCTTCTTCCCAATTCTCCTGGTTAATGCAATATTTGATTCGTGGAGCTTCAATCTTACCCTGTATCAGCCCTGCTTCTTTAAGTTCTTTCAGATGTTGAGAGAAGGTGGATTTTGCTATTGGTAATTCTTCAGTTAAATCCCCACTGTAACAACAGTTTTGTCTGGACAATAAGTCAAGCACATACAAACGAACCGGATGCCCCATTGCTTTTGCATAACGGGCTGCTTTTTTTTGTTCTTCTGTCAATATTTCTTTTTTCAACATGACTATTTATTAAACGCCTTAACTGTTGGTTATCAGCCAAACAAAAGTAAAAAATAATTCTAATATAATTATCTGCCAGTTTCCTTTTACCACGCAGCATAGCTTATCCTGGAATTGTGGAAAGCCCACTACATTTCTGTTAAACAATAGACGTTTCAGGTTGTTTGTACTATCAGAAACAGTTCATTGTAGAACAGGATTTTGAATTCCTGACTCCAAAGTTTTCGCATCTTGGCAGGCCTGAAAAAAAGCCTCAAATACAAAAAGGAAATTATCAATCATTAAAAATTTATACCCATGAAATATTACATAAGTAAAACAATCTCAGCAGAATTTGACAAAGCCATAGACCTTGTAACAGAAGCATTGAAAAATGAAGGATTTGGTGTATTGTCCGAAATTGACATTCAACAGGCTTTGAAAAACAAGCTGGATGTTGATTTCAGGAAATACAAAATCCTGGGTGCATGCAACCCGCCAAATGCTCATAAAGCACTGCAACAGGATGACAAGATTGGTACCATGCTTCCCTGCAATGTAATCGTACAGGAAATTGGCGAGAACGAGGTGGAAGTGGCAGCAATTGACCCGGTGGCTTCAATGATGGCCGTTGAAAACAAAAAAATTGCCGAAATTGCCGGAGATATCAAAACAAAACTTGAACGCGTTATTTCAAGCTTGTAAATTAAGTGCTGTTGCTTAATTTTGCCGTCGCTGAGTGGGAAACGGTAATGGACCCCTATCGGCTTAAACAATTTATTGTGAGCCTAAAATTATCTATATGCAAATGAAAGATTTCGCTTATCTGAAAGAACTGCTTGAAAGCCCGGGCCCTTCAGGATTTGAACAGGAAGTGCAAAAGCTTTTCAGGTCTTTTGCCTCCGAATATTGTGATGATGTGAGCACAGATGTCCATGGAAATGTTGTTGCCTTTAAAAAGGGCACCCTGGATAAAAAGATCATGCTTACTGCCCACATAGACGAGATTGGTTTTATGGTGAGGCATATCGATGATCATGGCTGTATCAGGTTCGACACCATCGGAGGAGTTGACCCGGCTTTGCTGCCAGGGCTGGCTGTCCGGGTATATGGTGATTCCGGGACTATGGACGGGATCATCGGGAAAAAGCCCATCCATCTGATGGACCAGGATGAGCGAAACAAAGCCGTGAAGCTTGATGACCTTTGGATAGATATTGGTGCCGCCTCTGCTGAAGCGGCCAGGAAGATGGTTTCTGTGGGAGACTACATTACCTTCAGCCCCTCCTTCACCGAACTCCCCGGAGGTCTTCTGGCCTCCAAATCGCTTGATGACAGAGTCGGAGTGTTTGTGCTATCATCGGTCCTCAGGGAGCTGTCATCGGTCAAAGATCTTCCGGACATTTATGTGGTTTCCTCTGTCCAGGAAGAGGTTGGGCTCAGGGGCGCCGTAACCAGTGCCTATAACATAAAGCCGGATATCGGTATCGCCGTGGACGTGACCCATGCAAGCGATTACCCTTCGATTGACAGGAACAAGCACGGTGATGTCAAACTTAATAAAGGATGCGTATTTCATGTAGGGGCCAATATCAACAGCAGGGTACTCGCCCTGTTAAAAAACACAGCCAAAGGAGCCGGCATTAACTACCAGCTTGAAGCCTCACCCCGGAATACAGGGACCGAAGCCAATGCCCTTCAGCTCTCCAGAGGAGGGGTAGCCACAGGGCTTGTCAGTATTCCGCTGAGGTATATGCACAGTCCCAACGAAATCGTTTCACTGAAGGATACCGAAAGTGCGATCAGGGTGATTACAGCCTTCTGCAAAAACATTGACGAAAATACCGGTTTGATACCCTGATCGTCAGCATTATATGGTCGCTTTTGCGAACAATTTCCGATCATAAATGTTGACTATTTATGTAACCTTTAAATTATCAAAGCCATGGATATCAAAGAAGAATTAGAAGGAAGGGTAAAAAGACTTGAAGGCTTTATTGAGGATCGGGGATTATTTTCTGATAAGCTAAAAAAAGCCAAAAAAGCACAGCGAAACCTTAATGCAACCATTTTCCTGGGCAGCCTGATAACCATTGCCGGTATCGCGATATGGGCCATGAACAGGGATTAATCGAATGTGCGCAAATTCCTTTCAAAACTAAACACCTGGTACTGCGGCAGGCTGTAACACACCTTCCGTGGTAAAAACCCTGTACCCTCCGCCCTGACAGGCTGCATGCGCTCCCGCCACCTTCCAGCTTACCAAAAAATCCCTGTTAACAACCAGACTGGGGATTGACTGCCACATATTATAATTATCAATGTGAAAATTATCTACAAAGATAAATTTTACCGGCAGGTATTATAATAATCATGTGAGAGTCCAGGAATACAAAGCAGGCAGGATTTCATTTACTACAAGGGCAAACAGCTGATTTTGGCTGAAAGCTAAAAAGAAGAAAAATAGTCTTGGATAGATTTTGGCCTGAAATTTTCATTGGTTATGGAAAAGCCGGATTATAGAAGGTATAGGGTTTATTAAACAGAATACAATGACTGTACATAATAAAGAAATCGCTGACATATTAAATGAAGTTGCTGATTATTTGGAGATAAAAGGGGAAAATGAGTACCGCATTAACTCCTATCGGAATGCAGCTCAGACTATATCCGGCCTGGGTGAAAGTATTTCAAAAATGGCCAAAGATAAAAAGGACATCCAATCGCTTCCCGGTATTGGTGAAAGTATGGCTGAGAAAATCATTGAGATTGCCCGCAATGGTCAGTTAAAACAACTTGAAGAACTAAAAAAACAACTGCCTGAATCGCTCAGAGATATTATGAAGCTTGAACAGATGGGACCTCAACGGACAAAGATTCTCTATGACGAACTAAACATTGAGTCCATTCAGGATTTGAAGAAAGCTGCCAAAAAGGGAGAAATTGAAAAACTGGAAGGATTTGGCAAGAAAACCACCCAGAATATTCTCAAAGAGATCGCGCAGTTTTCCGACAAAGGAGGGTCCCGAAGATTTAAGCTTCATGAA
>JBNJFN010000385.1:0-3497 GCA_051746885.1 Bacteroidota bacterium
GTCAATTCTATTCATGATTCAGATGTTTTTTGTACGTATCCATATCTTTGTCTCCCCTTCCGGAGAGGTTAATCACTACAATGTCATCTTGTTTCGCTTGCAGATTTTCCAGGGCCGCCAGTGCATGTGCCGATTCCAGGGCAGGAATGATCCCTTCTTCACGGATGCACCGTTTGGCAGCCCGCAACGCTTCTTCGTCGGTTGCTTCGGTGAAGTTTACCCTGTGGGTTTTGTAAAGATGCGGATAGGCTGGGCCGATTCCCGGATAATCCAGTCCTGCTGAAAGGGAATAGGGTTCTGTGATTTGTCCGTCGTCATTTTGCATGACCAGCGTCCGGCTGCCGTGTAGGATCCCTTCGCATCCCATTTGGATGGTAGAAGCGGTCATTCCGCTGTGCACTCCCTTTCCTGCAGCTTCAACAGCATATAAACTGACTTCAGGCTGATCGTAAAACGGGTAAAAGATGCCCGCTGCATTGCTTCCTCCCCCGATACAGGCAATGATGTGGTCGGGATAATTTCTGCCGGTCTTTTCCTGTAGCTGATTTTGCAGCTCATTTCCAATTACAGATTGCAGTCGTGTAACCAGGTCGGGGTAGGGGTGAGGGCCAACCACCGATCCTATGATGTAGTGGCTTTCAGGATTGTTGATCCAGTCGCGGATGGCCTCGTTGGTAGCATCCTTTAAAGTCTTGTTGCCTGATTTTACAGGAACTACTTTGGCTCCCAACAGTTCCATCTGAAAAACATTCCTGGCCTGTCTTTCCATATCTGTTTCACCCATATAAACAACGCATTCAATCTTCTTCAAGGCACAAACGGTGGCTGTAGCCACTCCATGCTGGCCGGCACCCGTTTCTGCTATGATCCTTTTCTTTCCAAGTTTTTCGGCCAAAAGGATCTGACCAACGGTATTGTTGATCTTGTGGGCCCCGGTATGATTCAGATCCTCCCGTTTCAGGTATATCTTCGTTTGGTGATGGTTGGAGAGATTTTCCGCATAGTAGAGGGCGCTGGGTCTGCCTACATAATCTTTGAGCAAAGCCTGGTATTCTTCTCTGAAGTCAGGATCACCGAGAATTTTCTGATAGTTCTCCCTTAGTTCTTCTACATTCGGATAAAGCAATTCCGGGATGTAGGCACCCCCGTACTCCCCGTAATAACCATTTTTGTCGGCTGTATAGCTTATTTTATCCATTTTCATTATTTTTTAATGTATTGTAAAATTGTTTTACCTGGTCCGCGTTTTTTATGCCTTTACTGATCTCAAAGCGGCTGTTGATATCCACTGCATAAAGTCTGGGATCTTTGATGGACTTGATGTTTGTTTCATCTCCGGGAGCTACGCCACCACTCAGAAAATAAGGCTTGTTCAATGTATATTGGTGAAGAATATCCCAGTTGAACTTCACTCCGGTTCCTCCCTTCAATTTTCCTGCCGTGTCGAACAGGAAAAAATCACAGGATTCCCGGTATTCGTCCATTGTGTACATGTCGAATGCCTTATGAATGTTGAATACCTTGATCACTTCGTAGCCCTGGTCCATAAATTTTCTGCAGAAGCCAGGAGTTTCATTTCCGTGCATCTGCAATGTATTCAAACCGTACTGTTTTGAACGATTTAAAATATATTCTTCTGTAGCATCGACGAAGACACCCGTTTTTTGAATGGCTGCAGGCAAGGAGCTTACAAATCCGGCATCCAGTTTATTGTCCATGAATCTTGATGAATGCTCATAAAAAATGAAGCCCATATAATCGGGATGGATATCCCTGAGGATTTCAAGGATGTTTTCTTTATTGGTTAAGCCGCATACTTTTAGCTTCATGTTAGTGTCTGATTTATTGCTTTTTTGTTTTGGTTTCTTTATCTGTTTCCTTATAATCTTTCAGTTGATCGATAAAATCCCGGCATGCCTCATCAGGCTTTGGATGTTTCATGAATTCCCCGCCAATCAGCAGGCCGTCGAAACCATTACTTAAAAGGTTGAAAGCCTGAGAAGGCGAGTCAATACCACTCTCGGCAATTTTAACAAAATGGTCGGGAATGGAATGCACCAAATTGATGGAATGATCCTGATTTACGCTAAAATCCTTTAGATTGCGATTGTTGATGCCCACCATTTGAATTTGGGCATTGATCTTGTCCAGCTCTTCTTTCTGATGGATTTCCAGTAAAATTTCCAGACCCAGTTTATGAGCAAAAGATGAAAGTTCTTTAATCTTCTCTTTTGACAGCATAACGGCGATCAGCAGAATGGCATCGGCTCCGCAGGCCTTGGCTTCGGTTATCTGGTATGTATCCATAATGAAATCTTTCTGCAGAATGGGAGCATGGTTGGCCTTTCTGGCCATCTCAAGATTTTCAAGGGATCCGCCGAAGAAATGGGTATCCGTTAAAATGGAGAGACCGGAAGCACCGGCATTCAAATAACCCTGTGTGATTTGCTTCAAATCGGCGTTTCCATTGATCATTCCCATAGAAGGAGAACGGGTTTTATATTCCGCGATAATGCCCGGATGATCTTTGCTTTGAATGGCCTGTGCCAGCGACCGGTTCTGCCTGGAGAAAAAAGGCTTTTCTTCCAGGATCTTGACTGAACGACCGTTTTTCCGTTCTTCTATTTCTTTTGATTTATAATGAAAGATCTTTTCCAGAATGTTTTTGTCCTTCATTGCTGTATCTCCATTAAAAGGTTTAACGCTTCCAGGGCTTTTTTGCCGTACAGGGAATCTTCAGCCATTTCTATGCATTGTTCCAGGCTTTTTTCAGGCCACATGGTATTCAGTGCTACTGCTGAATTGGCTATTACCACCTTGTTTTGGGCATCGGTACCGTTGCCCTGGAGGATATCAAGAAAGATTTTGGCGGAAGAAGCCACGTCATGGCCACCTTCTATTGTCTCCGGGTCGATCCTTTCAAATCCGAAATCCTCCGGTGTGAGAATCTGACTTCCGGATAAGCCTTCCACTTTGGTGGCACCGGTAAGGGATATTTCATCATAACCATCCAGGCTATGCACGATGGTGTAGTTTTTATCGAGTTCCTGGTAAAAATAATTGAACAGGCGGCCCACTTCAGGACTGAAAACGCCGATGAGTTGATTTTTTGGAGTTCCGGGGTTGACAAGCGGCCCCAACATATTAAAGAAAGTCTGAACCCCGAGGTCTTTACGAACAGGGGCTATATTCTTCATTGCCGGATGAAACAGGGGCGCATGCATGAAGCAAAACCCCGTCCGGTCCAGCTCATCTCTCAGCTTGTTTTCATCGTTTGAGAACTTATACCCGAAGTATTCCAATACATTGGACGAGCCACAGGATGAGGATACACTGTAATTGCCGTGCTTGATCACCAGGGCCCCTGCTCCGGCCGATACGAAAGAAGCCAGTGTGGAAATGTTGAATGTGTTTTTTGCATCTCCGCCGGTACCACAAAGATCAATGGTATTGAAGTCATCAAAGTCAATGGATATGCACAGCTCCAGCATGGCATT
>JBNJFN010000386.1:0-3490 GCA_051746885.1 Bacteroidota bacterium
ACGGAAGGGTATAAAGTGTACGTATTACAAGGGAAGGGATTAACTTTTAAGCTAATTTCTACCCGTGATTTTAAATTTAACAAGGCCGTCCGGGTGTTCAAAAAAGACCTCACCGCTAAAGAAATGGAGGCTTTGAGTTGTTTTGTTGCTTATCCTAAAAAGAAGTGAGATGAAAAAAATTAAATATACGTCAACTGTGGCCACAATCCTAATGAATATTGTGTGGTATATATTTTTTACTGTGGTAATTGGCTGGTTCCCTGTTTGTAGGGTAGTGTCTGCTGCTTATTCCAGTCATGGATTAATGGGTGTAGTGGCAGGACTTATGCCAGTTATGCTTATCGAGGCAATTGTTTGGTTTATATTTGATTTAGTAATTGAATCAGATTAAACGTGAGAAATGAAAGAAAAAATCCTTAACCATTTACTTTCCCACTACAAGAAAACCGGGTGGAATTTTGTGGGATTAGCGCACCTTCGTGTTATCTTTGGAGATGAAGGTTTAAAAGAGGCATTAAATGAACTCTGGCAGGAAGGGTACATAGAAAAAAGAGAAGGAGTTAACCAGCCTTTAATTGAGTTGATTAAAACTGAAAAATAAACTGATATGAAAACAGTAAAAGATTTTAAACCAGGAGATGTTCTCCTGTTTCACAACAGCGGATTCCTGCCAAAAGGAATACAGTTCTTTATGAATATTTACCGGAGAAAAAAAGGTCTGCCGGAGAGAAAACTATATTACAACCATGTAGCTGTAATTGTAAATCTTTGGGGTGAACTATGGATGGCCGATTCAGCTAAAAATGGTGTGCAAGTGAATAAAATAAAAGTTGATGCCCTTCAACGGGACAATGTATTACACTTAACATGGAAGGAACCTCTTGCTAAAGTAGAACAAAAACTATTCAGCAAAACGGCCATTGGTTATTCACTCAGGGTAACCCGATACGATGTTATCAATTTTTGGGATCAGGCAAGGTATATTCTTTCTGGGAAATGGAAAGGCAAAACAGACGATGCAAGTACAAAACGAGTTTATTGTAGCGAATTTGCAGCTATTTGTATGGATAAAGTAAGAAATTCATTCAATGGCCAGACATGGGATAAAAACCCATTGGATATTGAACTGTGTGAAGAACTGATTAAATTTGAAAAATAATAAATGTTATGGAAAAAATAAAAATTCACATTGCGGAGCAGAGCTTTGAAGGAGACATACCAGTATTTGAAGTAGAACCTGGCGAAATGTTATTGCAGTTTATTACTGATATGCTGAATTATGACAATGAAATTCCCGGTAATCCTATTGTTTATTTAATAAACATATATGATGAAGTAATCGTAACCGACAACAAAGGTTTAGTGAGGGAAATTTTCGACTTTAGGTTGGATATTGAATCTCTGGATATTTCTTTATGTGAGGAATGTTTTATACAAAAATACTTAACGTTCGAGGCTGCGTACAAGGTGGCTTTGTCAATGAGAGAGATTAAGCCAAACTGTTACGGCGAAACCCAATGGATGTTAGTTGCAAATCATGATGAAACGATATTGCATATGATTCCCGTCCATGAGAGATTAAAACATACCATTGAATCTGACTGTCCATGTAATCCTAAAGAAGATATTGAATCTGGTATTAAGACCTACATTCATAACGAAATATTTAGAATCTTTACATAAATACACGAAAACACAATTTAACGCCGGAACTCCCACAAGGGAATGGAACCGCTGCCTGTTAAAGTCGGGCCGTTATTTATTTGCCCCGGAGTAGTTATCCGGGGCTTTTAAAAGAAATAAAGCAATGGCGGGAAAAAGGGTTAGTAGTACCTTCTGCAAACCAGTAACCCCGAAAAACACGGTGAAAGTCCAACTGTTAGGCAGAATTTAGCCATTGCAAATTAAAAAGGCCGAGGTCAACACCCCGGCCTAAAACTAAATCAACTAAAAACCAAATCTATGAAAAAAACACTTAAACTTTCAATCCCTGTTTAAGTCCGTTTGTTACCATTTCCTGCCCCTGTGGGTTCTGTTCGCCTTGTGGCATTCCTGCCTGTGGCTGTCCCTGTGGCATTTGTCCCTGTTGGGCCTGTTCCCTTGCACGTTTTACATCTTCCAATATCTTATCGCTGAACGGAAGGTTGGTGTTTTTCAGGTAGGTTTCAAAATCAATTAACCCGCCAAACAAAAACTCTTTCAACTGTTCGTCAATAATGCTCCTGTAAACCGGCGAATCTGCGCTTTGTGAGAGTTCAAGGCTAAATTCCATGTCCTGCACGTCTTTGGGTTCATAAAGTTTGGCAGAATCCTCGTAAGCCGATCCGGAAACAGAAATCCAGCGGGGTTCATTGTAGAACTGCTGTATTGTTTTCAGTACCTTTTCGTCCCGTTCTTTCCGGAATATGCCAAATGAATCCATAATGGCTTTGATATTGATACTTGCATTCTGTGTTTCCTGCGCATACAGGCTGGCCGGGGTTCCGCTCTTTGCTTCTTTCCCCTGCAAGCTGGAATGTACCCCTGAAATATCGGTAATCAATTCCATGTGCAGTTTTATCATGTCGGTAATCCCCAGGTTCGACATATTCTTACCCAATTCGAAGGGAGGTTTTGCACCGTCTTTTAACCTCAATGCAATCACGCCGCCCACTTCCCGGTAATCTTCTGCAATATCCTCGACCTCCTGCCCGGCCAAAGAATCTTTGTCAATCACCAGTGTATTTTTTGCGGAGGTTCCCAGAACAAAATCCCATAATGTTATCAATCGGTTAATATACCGCTGCTGGTCGATTAAATCCGCAACAAATGAGTTCAGTTTTCCGTCAAACAACTGGAACATAGGCATAATGAAATGATGCGATCCATGCCAATAGGGGCTTTCTCCTTCCATCAGTACGTGTCCGAAGGGTGAAAGAAACTGGTAGTGCCATACGTGAACCAAAACTTCTTCTGCGTCCATCAGAAGGGCTTCTTCCGGGTCTTTACCCATTTCAATGTATTTATCCAGTCTCCTTCTGTTTAGTTCCTCTACTTCTTTTAAGGTATATTCAGTAATCGATAACGATCCATCGTTCCAGTCATGTACTTTTGTCCTCAGAACAACTGTTTTTTCCCATGCCTCTATTACCCTGCATTTCGTTAAATCTTTCGGGATAAAGAAATCGGTATCATATACCCGCTGGGAAACAAGTCCTTCATTGGCAATAAAATCCATATCGTCCCGGTGTCGGTAAATTTCTTTCAGGTCTTTTACCACCTTCCGGTTATTTCTTCCGAATGCAACGGCCAGTTCCGGGAAGGTCAGGTCAATTATCCGCCCGATAACCCTTGTGTCTGTTCCCCTCACATCCAGCGAATCGGGGTTAAAGAACATGGTGTGCGGATTGATATTATCTACCCAAACATCGTATCTCTTTTCTTCCGGCAGGTATTTGTAACGTACCATCTGCACCGGCAGCCCGGTTACCAATTTCTGTTCAAGGGCGGC
>JBNJFN010000387.1:0-3482 GCA_051746885.1 Bacteroidota bacterium
ACTCACCCGTGAGGAAAAGAAAATGTACAAAGCCCCTTTCATGAAAGTAAACAGCAGAAAGCCCATGCTGGTCTGGCCACGGGAAATTCCCATCAACGGAAAGCCAAAAGATATCCATAACCTGGTGGATTATTACAGTGGCTGGCTGCAAACATCCTCCCTGCCCAAACTGCTTTTATACGGAAAACCCGGAGCCCTGATCAACCAACAGGTCAAGCATTGGTGCGAAAAAAACCTTGCAGGCCTTTCCCTGGCTTATGTAGGGAAAGGATTGCATTACTTGCCTGAAGACCAACCCCATGAAATGGGAAAAGCATTGGCAGACTGGTACCGTAAACTCTCCTCAACCAGCTAAAATATTGGAACATTTTTTGCGTTTTATAAGACACCATGAAAAGATTATTATTGTACATAACATTGGCACTTTTTCTGTTCGCCTGCCAGGCGGAAAGAGAAAGCACAGCCGTAAGATACCCGGATCCCCCGAATCAGCCTCCAAGAAGACCTTCCGGACCTGCTGTTGTTATAGATCATGCTATGCCGCCTCATCCCGATAAAGACGAAGATGAAAACGAAAAGGAAAGAAAAGAAGACGGATCCAACAGAAAGCCATCCCGGGATGAAAAAAAAGATAAAGACAAAGATGACGGCAGAAAGCGAAAATAATTGTCATTGGTGGTCATTTTCAATTAAGTTGTCATTAGGTCATTGGTTGTATTCGCAGTAATAACCGATTGGACAGTAAAAATTCGATATTCAAATTATTCCTCAAGGTTCTTCATCCAATCTATGCACAGATCGGTCCAGGTATGGAGGTGTTCATTTTCAAGAGCTAAACCAAATCCGTGACCGCCTTCCGGATAAATATGCATCTCCGCCGGTACGTCATTTTCCTGTAAAGCTTTGTAAAACATCAGGCTGTTCTGTACCGGAACTCCTTCATCGTCGCCTGCATGAATTAAAAAGGTGGGCGGTGTATTTGGAGTTACCTGCTTTTCATTGGAAAATCTGTCAACCAATTGTTGACCGGGATCTTCGCCCAGCAGATTGTTTCGGGATCCCATATGTCCATATTCCGGATCAAAGCTGATGACGGAATAAACCAGCACCATAAAATCAGGGCGGCAGCTTGCCATGGCTGCCGGATCTTCTGCACCGGTCATTCTCTCATCAAAATGGGTACCCAATGTAGAAGCCAGATGCCCTCCGGCAGAGAATCCCATAACCCCAACCCGGTCCGGATCGATATTCCACTCACCGGCATGATAGCGGGTAAGGCGTATGGCCCTTTGTGCATCCAACAGAGGAGATTTATGTCGTACAATATTGCTTTCCGAACCGGGAAGCCGGTATTTCAGAACAATACCTGCAATGCCTTCTGAATTAAGCCATTTGGCTATATCTGTCCCTTCCCAGTCATAAGCAAGAATCGAATAACCTCCGCCCGGGCATATCACAACAGCCTGACCGGTAGCATTGGATTTTGAAGGCAAATAAACTGCCATATCAGGTTTCTGTACATTCGAGATCCTGACGATCCCATTGGTATCTGTCTGTTCGGTTTCATTTGTTGAACGGTAATTGGGTATATCCTTTTCCCAGAGAGGCAAGGTCACATTTTGAGCCTCCCCAAATATACAAAGAAAAAGGAATGTCAGAATGAAGAGAACGATGCGTTTCATAGGCGATCAATTTATTAAAGCATTAATATTTTAATGTATGCTTCCAAAGATAAACATCTATTCAAAAACAAACAACCTGCTGCGCGGTTTGGATCATTTGAATTCATAAAAAGCCGGACAAGTTTTGTGATACTGGATTTTGTTTGTTGTTTTATGTCCGGTCAGTTAAAACATAAACCCTCCCATATCCCTGAACTTTATTATTAATATGGTTTCCAAAAAGATATTTCTATCTTTGTGGCAAATTATCCATTGGATAACCATAAAATTTATAGAAGAACAGTGAAGGGATCATCATGAAATTTACAGATTTTAACCTGAACGAACAATTGCTGGAATCGATCTCCTATATGGGATTCGGTGATACTACCCCCATTCAGGAGCAAGCCATACCGGAAATATTGAAAGGAAATGACCTTATAGCCTGTGCCCAGACCGGCACCGGAAAAACAGCAGCATATGTGCTCCCTGTTATCAATTACCTGCTTGAAAGCAATCTTAGTGGGACAAATGCTTTAATCATAGTACCTACCAGGGAACTGGCCATTCAGTTGGGCCAACAAATACAGGGCATCGGCTACATGGCCAACATCGATGCAGCAGTGGTTTACGGAGGAGGAAGTGGTGGTGACTGGGAACAGGAGCAAAAGGCCCTGAAAAAAGGATCCCGGATTATCGTCGCCACACCCGGTAAACTAATCTCCCACCTTAAAATGGGGTATGTTAAATTTGAAAGCCTGACCCATCTAATCTTAGATGAAGCGGATCGTATGCTGGATATTGGATTCAAGGACGACTTACTTAAAATAGTATCTTATCTGCCTGAAAAAAGGCAAACGCTATTATTCAGCGCCACCATGCCGATGAAGATCCGGCAGTTTGCCAACAAAATCCTGAACAATCCGGCTGAGATCAACATCTCTGTATCCAAACCCGCTGAAGGGGTATTACAGGCCACTTACCTGACCTATGAAAACCAGAAAACTCCGTTGGTAGACAGCCTGCTCAGGGATAAGCCCGAATATAAAAGCATACTTATATTCAGCTCCACTAAAAAGAAAGTAGTGGATATTGTAAAAGCGCTTCAGAAAAAAGGATATTCAGTTGAAGGGATTTCTTCCGATCTGGAGCAATCCGAACGCAAAGAAGTGGTCAACCGCTTTAAAGCCAGAAACACCCGTATTCTGGTTGCCACAGATGTTATGAGCCGGGGTATGGACATTAAGGACATAAACCTGATCATCAATTATGATGTGCCTTCAGATGCAGAAGACTATGTCCACCGCGTGGGCAGAACAGCAAGGGCAGAAACCACAGGGGTAGCGCTGACTTTTGTCACTCCTGATGACATGTACAAATTGCAGCAAATTGAACGGCTGATAGAAAATCAGATCCCCAAATTGCCTATAGCTAAAGAGCTGGGAGAAGGTCCAAGGTGGAAAGAATCTGCCGGCGGATACAGAAAAGGGACTGGAAAACCCGGAAAAGGAAAAACGCGGAAAAAATCCCCCAACAACAACAAGCAAAACAAAAACAGACAATAGATAAACGCCATTGGTTACAAAGTTACAAAGCTTCAATCAACAAATAACATGAGAAGCTTATCTTGTCGATAGTGGAAAGTGACTTTATGTTTATCAGATTTCTTTATAAATTGGTTATGCCTCTTTATGACCAGGCGGGTTGTTCGAATAGCTTGGAGAACATTTCAATAGTTTGGCGAACTATTTCTATAACTTGGCGGATTATTAAAAAAATGAGAATAGTCCGCCATCTTACTTTAATAATTGTCTATCCCAT
>JBNJFN010000388.1:0-3466 GCA_051746885.1 Bacteroidota bacterium
AAGAGAGGGCAGGTGTCGGATGCACTAATTAGTGCCCGTCTATAGATTAAGTAACGTTTGTTTCTTGTCATGTGTTTGTTCAGAAAGTGCCAGTTACAAGGCTTGTGAAGCCCGAAAATACGCAGTTTACCCACGTAAATGAGGAATTTTCGGGCAAGCCTGTCTGCCGTTTTGTAAAAAAGTAACCATCTGATTAAGTTGTTTTAAATCAAAACACCAGCATGTTTCTTTTCTATAACCCGCCAGGCAGGCGTAACGCAGTAAATGGTACTTTATGGACTGACACTAATTAATACAACATGAATCTGACAATTAAAAACAAAATAAGTTATGAAGATTATTATGTTTAAATGGTGTTTCTTTTTTATTTTTTGCTAATGGGTGTTGACGGTTCAGACTTGTTGGCATTAGGCAATATAGAAAGTGGACAGAAGAAGAATGTTTTGTTCATAATGTGTGATGATCTGAATGATTACCAGGGGGTGTTTGGGGGGCATCCCCAGGCCCAAACACCAAATATTGATAAGTTCACCAGGGCTTCTGCCCGGTTTGTCAATGCACAAAGCAATGCTCCCGTTTGTATGCCTTCCAGGAATAGTTTGTTTACAGGAGTTTATCCTCATGATTCCAAAGATTTTGGTTGGACTAAACGGACTAAGCAGGCTGTTTTAAAACACAACAAAACACTGATGAGTCTTTTTCAGGAGAATGGTTACATCACTTTGGGATCCGGGAAATTACTCCATGGTTTTGAGAAAGATCACTGGGATGAATGGGGAATGCCAGTTAAGTATAATTATGGCCCGTTTGTAACCGATGGTGATAGTCTTATTGCTCATCCAGGCGTTCCCTCGCCATATAACACCATAGGTCCGGTTGATGGTTCTTATGGACGGCTTTCTCAAGCTTCCAATTGGGCATATGGCTGGGATATGAATCCTTTTCATTACAATAGTGACCAGAATCGTGATTTAATGCAGGATGAACTTCATGCTCAATGGGCCGTTGAAAAACTTCAGCAACTGGAAAATGAAAATATGAACCAGCCTTTTTTTATGGGGATAGGTTTCGTAAAACCGCATACACCGTTGAATGCGCCTGACCGTTTTTTTGAGATGTTTCCATTGGACGACTTGGAATTAGATGATTGGATAGAATCGGATATATCCGATACATACTTTGAAGAGAATATTGGGAGTGATAAAAAAGGTTATAGATATTTCCGAATGTTGGTGGAGTCCTACGGGGGGAACCGGGAATTGGCCATAAAGCACTTTCTTCAGGCATATTTAGCTTGCGTAGCATTTGTTGATGAGCAAGTAGGAAAAGTTCTTGAAGCATTGGATAACAGTTCTTTTGCAGAGAATACGATTGTTGTTTTTACATCAGATCATGGTTGGCAGATGGGGGAGAAGGAATACTTGTTTAAGAATTCACCATGGGAAGAAAGTGCAAGGATTCCTTTTATTGTCAGAACCCCCGATATGGAAAAAGGAAAGATCGTTGAGCAACCGGTGGGGTTAATTGATCTATTTCCGACCCTGGTCGATTATTGTGGATTGCAGGGTAATCAAAAACTGTCACCCGAGGGAGGTGAAATTGGCGGACATAGTGTGATGCCTTTAATTGATAATGATGAAAAAACCCATTGGGATGGCCCGGAAGGGGCACTGACTATTGTGGGTAATTTTGGCCAGAAGCGCTCTGTAAGAGAACAAAACTACTCCTATCGGACAAAAGATTTCCGTTATATCCATTATGCAAATGGCAAAGAGGAGTTGTACAACCATATCAACGATCCTTATGAATGGAATAATCTGGCTTATGAATCTGAATATAAAGAGGTGAAAGCAGATCTGAAAAAGCAAATGAGTGATATAATAGGTGTTAAATTTTAAATTATTTCATTATGAGTTTTAACTTCTTGGTGCGAAATATAGTGGGTTTAGTTCTCTTTTTTATTGCTGGGTGGTCGGCGATAGCTGAAAATCCAGGTGTTTTAGGAAGAAAGAACGGATCCAAGCCCAATCTTGTTATTATTCTGGCAGATGATCTTGGCTATGGAGATCTTGGGTTTACAGGCAGTACACAGATTAAAACGCCAAATATTGATGCTTTAGCCAAAGCCGGGGTTGAGTTCACGCAGGGGTATGTTTCAGCGCCTGTATGCGCTCCTTCCCGTGCCGGATTGATGACGGGACGTAATCAGGTGGAATTTGGATTCGATAATAATCTCGGCGCTCATTTGCCCCAGTTCAATGAGGACTATTTGGGTTTACCGGTCTCGGAGAAAACAATGGCTGACCGATTGGCCGAATTAGGTTATGTGAATGGCCTTATTGGCAAATGGCATCTTGGAGAAGCTGAACATTTTCATCCGTTGAAACGAGGTTTCCATGAAACATGGACTTATCCGGCGGGCGGGCATAATTACTTCAGGTCTGAGCCTGATGGAAAAGGCTATCTTGCTCCAATAGAGTGCAGTTATAAAGAACCGGATCCAATCACTTATATTACTGATGATAAGGGAGATGAATGTGTGGATTTTATACGTCGCCATAAGCATGAGCCTTTCTTTTTGTATGCCTCCTTTAATGCACCGCATGGTCCAATGCAGGCTACTGAAAAAGATTTAGAATTGTATGCCCATATAAAAGATGAGAAGCGCCGTACTTACTGCGCAATGGTACACCGATTGGATGTGAATGTGGGACGTATCCTGGATGAACTGAAAAAGCAGGAGCTTTATGAGAATACCGTTGTCGTGTTTCTGAGCGATAATGGAGGTCCCTGTACCAGTAATGCTTCTTTAAATGCACCTTTCAACGGGCATAAAGGAACCCTTCTGGAAGGGGGTATTCGTGTACCGTTCGTAATATCTTATCCGGGAACGTTGCGAGCTGGAGAGACTTACAATAATCCGGTATCGAGTCTTGATCTGACTCCTACTTTTGTGGCTTTGGCAGGGGGAACGATACCGGCCAATGATAAGATGGACGGAGTAAATTTGTTGCCGTATATTTCCGGTGAGAATACACGAAGTCCTCATGATAATCTGATGTGGCGTTTTACAATTAGCGCCAGCATAAGGGATGGCGATTGGAAATTAATACGCCTGCCGGATCGCCTGCCTATGTTATATGATCTCAGTGAAGATATCTCCGAGCAAAACAACCTGGCAGATCAGAATAGGGAGAGGGTGGAACGAATGTTAAAAAAACTGGGAAACTGGGATGTTTCCTGTCCTCAGGTGCTTTTTCTCGAAGGAGACAGGTTTAGAAGGAAACAAATTGACCTTTACGATGAGGAGTATCAATTGGAACAACCCGGCGGTAAATGATGGAATATCGAATGTTAATTTATTGGGTATTTTAGTTTTGAAATATCTCGTTTTATCTATGCTTCCCGAATTCAAAGGCGAGATTCAGCCCCAGCACAATCATCTTTATTGGGAATTTCCTCTCCG
>JBNJFN010000389.1:0-3449 GCA_051746885.1 Bacteroidota bacterium
AAATTTAAGCGTGTAAAACAAAAAAATCAAGGAGGAAATTAAAATGAAAACAAAAAAAACAGGATGGATACTTTTAATTGCAGTTGCCTCTCTTCTTCTGTTAAACTCAAATCTTTTTTCACAGCAACCGGCAAGTCAATTATTTGAGAAAGCCGTTTACCTGGAAGAAGGGAAAGGAGAACTGCAGGGAGCCATCAACTTGTATCAGCAGATTCTGGAGAACCATTCCACAAACCGTGAGGTAGCTGCAAAATCAATGCTGCACTTGGGGTTTTGTTATGAAAAACTGGGGCTGGAACAGGCCCGGGAAATGTACACAGCATTAATTGATAAATACCCTGACCAGAAAGAAGAGGTAACGCTGGCCAAAAAACGGGTAAATTCGCTGGAAGCTTATGCCGACAACCTGGCAAAGAAGGCAAAAGAACACCTGAAAAATGGCAACGACCTTTTCAGCCGCTGGGAATACGAGTCGGCCATTGAGCAATACCGGAAAGCGATGGAATTCAATCCGAACAGCCTGCTGGCACTGAATGCACAATATTGTATCGGTCAGTCGTGGTTCCGGGCCGGAAAACACGACCTGGCGCTGGAAATCTTCCAAAAACTGATGGAAGAAAATCCGGAAAGTAACATTGCACCGGTTACCGAACTGATGATTGCCCAGGTGGAACATGCGATGAAGGCGGATGATAATTCCAGCAATGTTTCTTATTATACAGATGCAAACACAATAGTTTCAGAACAGGGAATCACTTTCAGAAAATACAAAACTTTCGTGGGAAAAAACGACCGGATAACCTATGCCAATGGAGACATGTCTCCCGATTGCCGGTTTCTGGTGGGAGAAAATACGGTGGTGCCGGTGGATGGCAGCGATGCATTTCAACTGGTTGTAATGGACGATGCCTACCGGACTGTTTATTCCCCGAATATAAAAAAAGCAGCATTTTATGCCGACAGCGCCATTTGGATGGTTCCGGTTTCTCCCGAAACCGGCCGTGCAACCGGAAAACCTAAAAAGTTGATTGAGGGTGGTTATAAATATCAAGCTAGCCCAAGTTGGTCGCCTGATGGAAATCAATTGGTATTCGAAAGAATTGACGATGAAGTTTACAGTGACATCTATACCATTTCTGTTGATAATGGGAATTTAAATCCGTTGGTTGTGTCTCCGAAAGAAGAAGTAAAGCCGGTTTGGTCGCCTGATGGTAAATCAATTGTCTTCTTGAAAGACAGGAATAAGAATAATTTATGGGATTTATGGCTTACGTCGATAAATGGCGAAGAATCAAAAATGATAATAGAGAATGCAGGATACAATATTGTCTTTTCATCCGATTCAAAATGGCTTTTCCATTACGGTTGGGGTAATTCTCATCTTTATTCATTTGAAAAGAAAAAGAATTACAAACTTGAAATTCCGAAGCATATCGGAAGTTTTGCCTCTTTTTCTCCTGATGACGAAAAAATGTATTTCTACAAACCTTCATACGATGATAAATGGGGGATGAAAATAGTTTCAGCCTCCGGAGGCCCTTCATTTGCCCCTTCGGCCGCATCCATAGGGTATGGATCGGATTGGGTTCCGAACGGTCAAAAAATACTGGCACTAAGTGAAGACGAGAACGAAAACCCCCAGTATAAAATCATTTCGTTAACCGGCGAAAAACCAAGGCCCATTGAGATAAATGAAGAATTCAACGGCACACCGTTTCCTTTTGCAATATCACCGGATATGACTCAAATGATATTTCATGTTGAACACGAAGAAAACAGAAAAGACTTGTACATCATTCCGTTTTCAATGGAAGAGGCCAAAACCACCGGCCCGGCAAAACTCATTTTTAACGACTGGACAGGTGGAGCTCACAATGTAACCTTCTCCTGGTCTCCCGATGGAAATAAAATTGCTGTGGCTCATAAAGGTGATATATGGAAAGTAAATTTGAAAAATGGAGAAAAAAAGCAATTAACACAAACTGATGAAAATGAACACTGGATAAGCTGGTCGCCGGATGGTGAAATGATCAAATATTGCATCACAAATGAGGGCAACAGAAATTTATATACCATACCTGAATATGGTGGTAATCCTAAGTTAATTTTTAAAAATGTTAACACCTGCAACTGGTCGCCGGATGAAAAGAAAGCTGTAATCGATTCTGAAAATGAAATAAAAATCATTTCAATGGAAACCGGGGAAGTACTGGAAAACATTGTCAGCACTGAGGAATTGGGGGTTGAACGCTTTTATTCCTCTATTGTGTACAGTCCTGATGGAAAACACCTGGCATTTATTTGTGATTATCATGAAGACGGATACAGCAAAACAGTTCTTTATAAATATTCTTTCGAAACCAAAGAAATCACACGTTTAACCGATGGTACAAACAATGGTTTCCAATATGCCTTGTATTGGTCACCGGATAGTAAATGGATTTCCTACCTTATATCAGAAAATGTAAAAGTCCGCCCCGAAGGAGTGCTCTGGGAAGCCGGTTTTGAGGAGGTGAAAGAGAAAATAACTGGTTTGGATTAAACATGTCGAATGGTAAAATACCCCTGAACCGCCGGGTTGGTTAATCCTGTTGCCCGGAAACCACGGGGAATTCCCCTGCCGGGATGGGTTGCAAATGGTTTGTATGGCTTCTTTTTAGGTAATATTTTGTGAATCCAGCTTTATGATAATTTAATTTCTTTATACGTATGTCATACATTTAATACCGATTAGTGTTTAATGTTAATCATCAACTTCACATTCCCGGTTTTTTGGCTATTTTTATGCCGGTACAGGGGGCAGTATAGTCCGGTATATCCAGTCAAGGACATATTTTTAATCTTCATACTGTTCATGAAGTTCTACTGAAGCAACATCAACGGTAATTTCTTCGAGACGCTGTGCGATATTCACGGGTACATCTTTTTGATACCTGCCGCCAAGATACTCTGCAAAGAAACGTTCAAGGGCCACTACAAAAGAAAGGCGGTTTTCTGATTGTGTAAATCCATGACCTTCATCGGGTGCTAAGATATATTCAACATGATGATCCAGATCGCGTAACCTCACAACAATCTGATCCGATTCATGTTTTTTCACGCGGGGATCGTTTGCGCCCTGCACAACCATAAGGGGAGCATTGATCTGGTCTGCGAAAAAGAACGGTGACTGTCGTATCAACCTTTCCCGATCCTCAGGGTCATCAGGATCACCCACTCGTTCCTTCCACCTTTGTATGACCGGTGCCCAGTGCGCCGGGAGCGATTCTATAAACGTGATGAGATTTGACGGTCCCACGAATGATACCCCGGCAGAATAAAGATCGGGAGTAAACGTCAGTCCTGAGAGTGTGGCATATCCACCATATGACCCACCATATATACCGATTCTTTCAGGGTCTGCTATTCCCTCTTCGATTAAATATTTCACCCCATCAGTGATATCGTGC
>JBNJFN010000390.1:0-3416 GCA_051746885.1 Bacteroidota bacterium
TATTTTTGTGAAGAGTGTAGAACAAATAAATTTATATTATATGAGAAATTTAATGATCATGTTATTGATTTCTGTAATGGCCGGTTTTTCGGCCTGTAATCGGGCAAGCCAGGAAAGTCAGGATCAGTCCGGTGAACAGCAAGCCCAAAAAGAAGTAACCGATGCTCAGGCATCAGCAGAAGAAGGTGAATGGAAGCCGTTGTTTAATGGTGAGAACCTTGAGGGATGGCAGGGATACAAGGAAAACGATGTTGCAGCATGGAAAGTGGAAGACGGAGTGCTCTTCTGTCAGGGTAAAGGCGCTGATGTCGGCGGAGACATCATTACCGAGGAAAAATATTGTGATTTCGAACTCAAATGGGAATGGAAAATTAGTGAAGGAGGCAATGCCGGATTGTTCTATCATGTGTTAAAAGGTGATAAGTATGATGCGCCCTATGAGACAGGTCCTGAATATCAGCTTCTGGATGATGAAGGATTTCCGGGGGAGCTTGAGGATTGGCAACTAACCGGTGCTGATTACGGAATGTATCCACCGAATGACAAGAAAGAACTGAAGCCGGTGGGAGAGTGGAATACCTCACGCATTGTGTTCGACGACGGCCATGTGGAACACTGGCTAAACGGAGAGAAGATCGTGGAATTTGAAGCATGGAGCGATGAATGGAAACAGCGGGTGGAAGAAGGTAAATGGAACGATTTTCCCGATTACGGCAAAGCCGAATGCGGTTATATCGGTTTACAGGACCATGGACATAAAGCCTGGTTCAGGAATATCAAAATTAAGGAGCTGTGAAAGGGTTAATGCATCAATGCATGAATGATTGTAACCATTTGACTCTATAATCATCTGGTAAATTATTCATGCATTCACGTATTAAACCAATCAACTAATTAACCAATCATACTCATTGCAAAATCTAAAAAAGCATGAAACAGATATTGATAACTACCATAATGATGTTCATTGCCGCTTCTATGGTAGGCCAGAAAGAGATATCCCTGTTTAACGGCAAAAATCTCGATGGATGGGAAAAGTACGGCCAGGAGAAGTGGTATGTGGAAGACGGATTGCTGGTATGTGAAAGCGGTCCGGAGGAAGAATACGGATACCTTGCTACTGAAGACGAATATAAGGATTTTGTCCTTGAATTGGATTTCAAACAGGTATCCGATGGAAACAGCGGGGTGTTTTTCCGTTCCTCGCTAGATGGAACAAAAATTTCGGGCTGGCAGGTAGAAGTGGCGCCACCTGGAAATGATACGGGCGGAATTTACGAATCGTACGGCAGGGGATGGTTAGAGAAGATTCCCGAGTCTAAGGAAGACATCCTGAAAATGGGCGAATGGAATCATATGAAGATCAGGATTGAAGGCGATAACGTCACCACTTGGTTAAACGGGAAAAAGATGGTATCGCTTTCCGATGAAAAAATTGGTAAAGCCAATGGTAAGATCGCATTGCAAATTCATAGCGGCGGTGGAATAAAAGTGCTGTGGAAAAACATCAATTTAAAATTCCTTTAATACTTCTGAATTACCAACACCATTAGATTGAAGGGTTTCAGCAAATGAAACCCTTTTTTCATGGCATCTCTATTTTATTCTCTCTGGGTTAGGAGAAGGATAAGCACCCCAATTGACAGAGCACTATTTCAGTCCAAAGAAGCGGGCAACCTCATTCAGGAAGTTTTTGCTGACATTTGTATTGCCATTGTTGTTTCCGTTGGCTGAGTTTAAAAGCTTTTCCGGTATCTGTGCTCTTTCTGCTTCAAAAAAGCCTATGGAACGGTACTTGCTATAACGCTGATCCTTCATTTTTTCTTCATCCATAAAGGAATAGCGAAAGACGTCGTCGTAGAGGATTTCTTCCAGCTTGTCGAGTGTAGGTTTAATATTGGTTTCAAAATCCTTGTTTTCCTCAACAATCTTGTCTATAATACCCAGTTCGAACAAATCAAAAGCAGTAAGTCGGAGAGAACTTGCCGCTTCATCCGCTCTTGATGAATCTTTGAATATGATAGAGGCACATCCTTCGGGAGATATCACGGAAAAAATGGCATTTTCCATCATATAGATCTTATTGGATACAGACAGAGCCAATGCTCCTCCTGATCCGCCTTCACCGGTGATCACTGTAAAGGTGGGAACATTAAGGTCCGAGAGCTCAAATAGGTTTCTGGCTATAGCTTCTGCCATACCCCTTTCTTCTGCTTTCAAACCGCAAAATGCCCCTGGTGTATCCACAAAGAAAATCACCGGACGCCTGAATTTTTCTGCCTGCCGCGCTAGCCTCAGAGCTTTTCTGTAACCCTCAGGATGGGGCATGCCGAAGTTTGCATGCATGTTTCCTTTCAAATCCTTGCCTCTTCTTGTTCCAATAGCTGTTACCGGAATATCTTTAAGATAACCGATACCACCCATTATGGCATTGTCATCTCCTATAAGCCTGTCACCGTGGAAAGATATGAAGTCTTTGATCATATTTTCTATGAAATCCTGGGGCTTGGGTCTTTCCAGATGTCTTGCCAGCTTAACGCGTTCCCAGGGTGTATGCTGCTTTTTCTCTTCCTGATAATGGCTGTCCTGTTCCGGATAAATATCGGCCAGTTTTTTTTCCAGGCTGTTTATCTCATCGTTTAGATCGATGCCTTGATTTTTGGATAGCTGTTCAAGGCTTTTTATCGTTTTTTTGATTTTATTGGTGTAATCCATTGTTTTTCTTGTTTGCAGTTTAACAGAAGATACGAATAGGAAGACGGTCAATACTGATGAATCTTCAATATTTTCTGAAGGATGTCCTTCAGTTTTTGTCTTTCACAGATCATGTCGACAAATCCTTTATCCTTTAGGAACTCGGAGGTTTGAAAACCTTCGGGGAGTTTCTGTTTGATGGTTTGTTCAATCACTCTTGGACCTGCAAATCCGATCAATGCGTAGGGCTCAGCCATGATAATATCACCGAGCATGGCGAAGGATGCGGTTACTCCACCGGTCGTCGGATTGGTAAGAAGACTGATATAGAGATTACCAGCATTGCTGAACCGTTTGATGGCTGCTGCAGTTTTGTTCATCTGCATCAGAGAAACGGCACCTTCCTGCATTCTGGCACCCCCTGAACGGGATACAATAATTACAGGCAACCGTTGTGCTTTTCCCTTTTCAAAAATCCTGGCCACCCGTTCTCCCAATACAGATCCCATAGAACCAAGAATAAAGTCGGTATTCATAATGCCAAATAGTACAGGAATACCATGAAGCCTTGCTTTTCCAGTTGTGATACCCTCGTTGATATTTTTTTCATATAATTTATCCAACTTATCTTTGTAACCGGGAAAATTCAGAACATCCAATGTTTTGTATTCCTCAAATAAGCGCTGGACAGTATCTTCATCAAAAAGGATGTCCATCCATTG
>JBNJFN010000391.1:0-3412 GCA_051746885.1 Bacteroidota bacterium
TTGATAGAGGCAAACACCAGTAAACCGACATAAATGGCTGCAAAGATGATAAACCACGTAATCATTGGCTTTCCTCCCACTTTTTAGATCCGGGAGCTATTGTTGAGCCGTAGATGGTCAGTAAAACCAGTAAAATACCCACAACAATCCCGGCCCATAACGTGTATGGAAATCCGAAGAGTTCCGGTTTATACTGGCCTACAGGAGTCACCAAAGGGGTAAATGTTACCACAGTAAGCAATATTACTGCAGAAACAACAACATACCAACGAAGTTTAACTTTGTTTTTCATAGCAAAAAGATTTTTTATTGAATATATGGTTGTTATAGTTTCCATTTTATCGGATTTTGCCCACTTACATCTGGTTCGCATTTTTCTGGGATAAATATAACAATTCATGTGGAATATCCATGGATATTTTTCCCTATATTTGGAAACTGAAAGAAAACAAATACAAGATAAGGAATTTGAACAATAAGACAATAATTATGAAGTATACATTGATCACCCTGCTGTTTATAGCCCTTAGTGTTTTTGCCATGGCTCAGAAAAATACAAATCCCCGGGCGCAGTGGTTTGTCAATTCCCGTTATGGTATGTTCATCCACTGGGGTGTTTACAGCGGAGCTGAAGGATATTGGAAAGGGGAGAAGCTTCGTGACGATAACAACTATGCCGAGTGGATCTATTATAGAAACCGCATTGAAAAAGACGAGTATGTTACATTGCTCGACCGGTTTGACTGGGACCGCATCGACCCTGAGGAATGGGTGATTCTGGCCAAAAAAGCCGGTATGAAATACCTAACCTTTACTGCCAAGCATCATGATGGATTCGCCTTATGGGACAGCGATGTGTCTGATTATGATGTGGCGGATTATACAAATCCCAGTCGTGATATCGTACAGGAACTGTCCCAGGCCTGCAAGAAGCATGGTATTAAATTCGGGCTGTATTATTCACATTGGGTTGACTGGGCGCATCCCTATGGTTGGGATCATACCAATGAAATATATGAACTCACGGAGGAAGAGTATGATCAATACTGGCAGGAAAAGGTGATTCCCCAGATGCGCGAATTATTAACACGTTACGGAACCATTGATATGATCTGGTTTGATATGTGGATCAATCATTCCGAAGCCATTGTAACCAGGGACCAGTTGATGCAACTTAAGGGACTTATCCGGGAGCTTCAACCCAATTGCCTGGTTAACTCAAGATTGGGCTTGTCTATGGAAGAAGACAGCGACATTGATTTTAAAACCCTTGGCGACAACCAACTTGGTGATCAGAAGGAGGACTTTCCCTGGCAGTCACCGGCTACGGTTTCTCATTCCTGGGGTTATCACCGTACCGATACGGAGTGGAAATCCACCTCCACACTGCTGCAATCCTTAATTGGCAATGTGAGTCTGAACGGCAATTTCATGCTGAATATAGGTCCGAGATCAGACGGAACGGTGCCGCACGAGATGGAGCAGCGTTTGCTGGAAGTTGGTAAATGGCTTGATATAAACGGCGAATCGGTATATGGAGCTTCAGCATTTGATCTTCCGAAAGACCAGCACGACTGGGGAAAGATCACCAAAAAGCAAAGAGCGGATGGAGGAACCCGATTGTATCTCCACTTGTTCAACTGGCCTTATAATGAAAAGCTGAACGTAACCGGCGTTACTTCACAGCCCGAAAAAGTTTATATGTTATCTGACAAGCTGAAGAAAGGACTAAAGTATGAACACAACGGTGCTTTAACCACTGTTCAATTGCCTGAGATGAAACCCAACCCGTATGTTCCGGTGGTGGTCGTGGAATATAAGGGATATCCGGAAATAAAGCAAGGTTTGGTAGCCAGGACCATTTCAGGAGGTTTTTCTCTTACTCCTGACAATGCCGGCTCAATGGAAGGAGAAACCACTGTAATGCCTGCTCAAAAACGTGGTTCAGTTCCTGCCCATGTACAGATACAGGAGGAAAGCCTTTACACCTGGCGGATTTATGTGAATGAACCCAAAACCCTACAGGCAGATGTATCCTGTTCTTTCCAGAGTGAGAAGCCGGCCGGCCTGATAAAGTTAGCTGCTGCAGATTCATCCGTTGAACAGGAGGTGAAGCCAACAGACTTGACGGTTGGAGAACCCAATTCGAACTGGCATATCAAAAGCTTTGAATCTCAGTATTTGGGAAAGATCAAGTTCCCCGAAGCAGGTTATTACGACATTTCCCTGCAAATCGATCCTGAAAGTGAACCCATAGATTTTCAGTGGCTGTGGCTGAAGGAACCGTAGGACTTCCATCCTTTGCAGGCTGTAGTGTTGTAACCATTAAATTAATTTATTAAAAAACGAATAAAAGCATAAAATCTAAGTTTTTAAATTCAGAATTCCATTCGAATTGTGTGGTTATAAGCTTGGTAAACAAATTGATTTATTCATCATCGTTTACCTGGCCATTAAGTAAAAACCATTGGATCAGGCACTGACCGATCACCTCCCTTGAAAAGGGAGGTAAGGGAGGGTACGCTAACTATAAAATCTCAGAATAATATTGTTTTATCTGCCAGATATTAGTAACAATAAGGTTTTGTTATTTCTCTTGCTATAATTTTATTACATGGCTTAGAGGTCCAGTTATTTTAGATTAAGGGGCATACTCCCAGATAGAGAAAGATATGATTCAGGAAAAGAGAGATTCAATCCAAGCAGTGAGAGTATTAATTCAACAAATGAGAGATTCGGTTCAAGACATTACAGATTCAATCCAACAACTGAAAGCTTCAATTCAATCAATGACAGCATCTATTCAATGATTGTAAGACATAATTCAATTAGTTTTAGCTAGCATTAAACTAGTAAGAGATACGATTCAAATAGTACAATTTGGGAATCAACTACAATAAAATTCAGATCAAATAATTCAAAGTCTGATTCAACCGTAAAATATTTCAATTCAATAATGGAGGGATGAATTCCAAAGATAATAAGATTGAATTAGAAGAATGAAAACTTTGATCCAATTAAGTAAAATTCCCATCCAATTCATTACAGATCTCATTCAATAATTAACAGTTTTATTTTTAAAAATAAATAGAGCGAATTCAGATAGTTGGATATACAACTCAAATAGTAGTAGACATAATTTAACTACAAAAAGAATAGATTCAGATAGCGACAGGTTAAACTAAGAATTTTACAGACTCAATTCAGCTTATAACAGATTGGATATAAAAAGGGCTACCACTATGCCGCTCCTAACGGAGCTTGGGTTCGTAAAGATGCCGGGGGTTGTGGTTGAATTTAGGGACGGGCCATGCCAATTTTTTTCTCATTTCTCGTGTTATCGCTATATTATCACATTGATTTATTTCCTGTCGACCATTGAGACATGCCAAGGCATGTCTCTACACATTTC
>JBNJFN010000392.1:0-3408 GCA_051746885.1 Bacteroidota bacterium
TTTTGCAATTTCATGAATGTTTGCCAAACTTATTTTCGCCGGTTCAATTTTTACGGGATGCAAAAAATTGTCAGCCGTACAATGGCTATCATCTTTCATTATCTTATTTGCAAGCGGGGCACCGTTATAGACCCGCACTCCCGTAGAAACGAAAACCAAATCCCATTTTGATGCAATTTTGCCCATGGTATTCAAGGTATCGAGCACAGTTTCACGCGTTTCTACCGGAGCGCCAAGCATAATGAACCAGGTTACCGGGATGTTTTTTTTCTGAAGCAGATTTGCGGTATTTATAATATCGGCACGATTAAAATTTTTGGAAAGGCTTTGAAGGACTTCATCACATGCCGACTCAGCGCCAATATCCACCTCGTTGAAACCTGCGCTTTTCATGAGATCCAGTAGTTCTTCATCCACAGCAGCAGGAGAAAGTCCCATCGTATGCAATTTGATGTCAAGATTTTTACTGATGATTTCCCTCAAAACATTTTTCGCATGAGAGAGGGGTATATTAAAAATGCTGTCGGCAAATTCGATGTGATTAAAGCCGGTTTCTTTCACAAGAATTTCAATTTCATCCGCTATTCTCCGGGGATTCATTAGTCGATATTGATGCCCTTCAATCTTATTGTAAGTGCAGTAAGAACAGCTTAATGCACAGCCGCGCTTGGTCTGTATCAGCAGCGGTGATCCAAAACGGCGATACCGGTCAAGATTCAGATAGCGTTGTGGTTTTGGGAAGGGGAGGGCATCCAAATCATCTTCACGGAAAGGTTCATTTTCCTGAACAATTGTATTTTCCCTGCGTACTATCAGGCCTTTTAATCCTTCCAAAAGCTGGCGGTTTTCGATGCGTTCGACAAATTCAAGCATCACGGCTTCACCGTCGCCACGAACTGCATATTCAAGGTCAAAATATTCAAGCATCTCCCTGCCGCTAATCCCGACTGAAGGACCGCCAATGACAATAGGACCTGAGAAATTTTTCTTACAAGTTTCAATGACATCATTTTTTACATCTTCCAGCAAAAAATGAATGTCATAGCCTCCTGTATCATCAATGTTTCTTATGCTGATTCCAATCACATCGGGGACGAAATTCTTTACTGTTTCCTCTATTTCCTTCTCACAATTAGTTGAAAAGCATAGATCGAGAAAAAAGACTTCATGACTCCCTGTGCTTTCCAGAACCGTAGCAATACAACAAAGCCCAAAAGGCATGACTGGCCAGGGGTGCTTGAATCTATTGGAGTTTATGAGTAAAACCTTAGCCATACTGAATGAATATTTTGAATTAAAATCGAGCGTGCCCCGAAAAGTCATTTGACCCCCTAACCCCCAAAGGGGGGACTTCCCAACTACTTTTCGAGTGAACGCACAATCAGATTATCAACAATTAGTTAGTCACAAATTCCTCCGCAAAAATTAATTCTCCCCACTTCACATCAATGGCATATTCCATGCAGGTTTTGAATATTTCGTAACTAAATTTCGGTGGATACAAATTACCGGTTACTTCATCCGTATTTACTCTGTCGAAAATCCGTTTGTCGGACATATAGGTGAGATAAGGCTCGATAAAGCGGTCGAATAGTTCTTCCGCGGGATTGAGCATTTCATTAGCTGCTGCTCTGCCATAAATGATTTTCACCCCTTTCAGCATCATTAATTCTTCATTGTAGGCAGTTATTGTTTCCAGTTTGGTATAAACATGATTTGTTAAATTAAAAATTCCGCCAGTTGAAGTATTCTCAACTATTTTCATTGTAGCATCAACAAAATAATCAACAGGAATGAGGTTCAACGCGCCATCCTTTGGCAAATATATTCTCAGCGGCAAACGAAGATAACCTTCATCATCAATATAAATCCCGTATTTATTCGACTTGGTCCCACCATGATTTTTAATATCATTCAGATAAATATCCCTGACAAATTTTAATGATTTTAAGGGAAAATACAGCGCATTAAATTTCAGTGACCGGCCTGTTTGCGAATCGCCATAAACTATTGACGGACGGATTATTGTGAGTGGAATTGAATGCTTTTCGCAAAAAGCGGCAATAGTTTTCTCAGCCTGCGCTTTGCTTTCTTCATACACATTTAAAAAACCAGTTGATGAGGCTATGCTCTCTTTACAAACAGTTACATTCGCTCCTGCAACGAAAGCGGTGCTGATATAATGGAAAAAATTCACGTCGGCATTTTTAGCAAACTCAAGAATGCCTGTCAAACTTTTTACATTCGATTTAAAAACAGTTTCACGCTTACGTTCCGCAAAGCTGGTATCCGAAGCGCAATGGATAATCTGACCTGTCTCTTCACAGAGTTTTTTGTACTTTGTTTCCGGAATGCCCAACATAGGCTCCAACAAATCAATTTCCACCAACATTAACTGATCGAATAATTCTTTAATCCCGAACCATTCCAAAAGTTTAGAGATTCGTTCCTGCAAAGTTTCTTCTTTTGAAGCCCGCCCAAGGATTATGATTTTATAGCCACTTTTAAGCAATGAATCCATTAAGTGGCTGCCCAAAAAACCGGTAGCTCCGGTCAGGGCAATTACTGACTTTTTTTTGGTTGATAACATAATAACTTTGGTTTTATGAATATAACAGGTTTTCTTTTCTGCTAAATCCCTGGTAGAGTACATAAGGATGTCCTTTTACAGTACCGGTATTCACTGAATATTCATCAATCAAATTATTTGCTTCAGTTGCTGCAATCCTTATTCTGCGAATTTCGTCCGGGTCATTGTGATCAAAGAAGTAATCATACTCAAAAATGCATCTTTTCCCATTATCTATTGGAGTGATAAATCCGAAATCATTCTCAATCTGATGCTTGTCAGCAATTAGTTTAAACTTGTTACTAAGTTCGTTAATTAAAGCATTGTCTATTGGCAGGTAAATAAGAACAGGCAAAAAGGGTTTTTTGCGACCTATGCGGGTGCTCATTATCCTGTACATATTCTGCCACACCAGATCGGTAATTTCAGGGCGCGCGAAAAGCTTTTCAAAAAACGGCCTCAATTCCGGGTCAATCTCCTGTGAATACAAGGCAGGAGATGAAGAAAGTGCGGTTTCCAAGAGTTCAGCAAAACTTTTAATTCGTAAATACGAATAGGGCTCATCATCGGAAAGTTCATTTATAAGATTCAGCCATGGCGCGGATTTTAGTGAGGGCGATCCAAGGTAAAGCGCTGTAAAAAGATGCTGGTCAAAGAATGGAAATCCCATTTCGCTGATATTGCGAATGGCAAATTTATCCCCGATTACAACAACAAGATAAGGTATGTCTAATTTATTGATAAAAATATCTTTGATTTCTGAAGCAAGTTTTTTGGTAGTGGAAAGAAAGGTGGAAATATACTCAGTTCCGAGGATTCCTAAAGCCACACCAATATGC
>JBNJFN010000393.1:0-3407 GCA_051746885.1 Bacteroidota bacterium
CAACATACCGGGATCAGAAGAAGCTTACGCAGACCTCAGGGTACGTTTCCCGGGCAGACCTTCCAAAGCCGGTGAGGAGAAAGAAATGGCCAAATAAAATTTTCCACCCTTTCATCAGATACGAAGTCAGACCTTTACTTTCAGCAAAGAACGTTCTTCCGGGTTTCCAGGGACCTCCCGGAGGAGCGTGTTTCTTTCACCCCTTCCCTGATGTTGAGAAAAATTCCTTCAACCCACAAAAAATTCCTTCAGAAGTATCTTTTAATATCATTTTGGCAGAAAAAATCACTCCTGAAAGGACTAAATTGTTGTTGCGGATGACAAAAATGTATATAGAAAGGACTTTTAAATGGGCTTATAGCACAAAAAATATGTTTTGAACAATAAAAAAGTACCTAAAAATATAAACTACGTTCACACTATCAGGAAAATGACCAGAGATTTCCTCAATTCACAAATCGCTTATAGTGATCGAATCGCTTAAGAATTTGCCTCACGTAATAATAAGGCTCCTCACCCTTGCAGTATCCGTATTTCACCACCGGATCATTATAGTAAGCTGGTTTGGAGAGCTTCAGAAGATAATCCTCAATAACACCCCAGCTCTTCGAATTCCGGCTTTCCTTTTCTGCCAGGCGCTGTGCATCCTGAACATGACCGAATCCTACATTATAGGAACCCAATACAAACTTAACCCGCTCGATGGAATCCGGAATTGAAGACCATCTATCCTCCAAGTAATTAATATATTTTGTGCCTGCCCGAATGCTGTTTTCTGCGTTGTAAAGATTACCAATTCCAAGTTCTCGGGCTGTCGGAGGCATAAGTTGCATTAAGCCCCTGGCACCGGCCCATGAGGTAGTTCTCGGGTTAAAGTTTGATTCCTGGTACATCTGAGAAGTTATCAGCCGCCAGTCCCATCCTATATTATCAGCGTATTTCTGCACCAGATCATCGTATCGCGAAATCCTGCCGCCTTCCATAGAGAAAAAGTCACTCCTGATCCTTGTCATATAGGACTTTTTATGCTTAAAATATTTGTTGTAGATCACATAATAATCTACTTGCTGCTTCATCTTCTCAATCCATTTATTGACCTCTGTAAGCAACCGGGGTGAGGACTCCCTTATACCCCAGGCAACTCTCTGGGAAAAGCTTAAACGTACTCCGATGTCCAAATTCTGATAATAGGTTTGATTAATTGCTGCAAGATTATAATCAGATACTGTATAAGATATTTCCCCTTCAGCAACCTTTTTTATAAGATCCTCTGTAGTCAAGTTGCCCGGCACTTCTACAATATTTATATTGCCGCCAAGTTCCTCTTCAATGTTCTTTAAACGGGCATAATAGGAAGAATTTCTTCTCACGTGCACTTTTTTACCAATAAGTTCATAAAGATCAGATACAAGTTGGCTGCTGATATCCTGTGTATTCATTTGCCTCCAGTTTTCGGGCTTTTTCTGAACAAGTACCTGGTGAGTAGTAGTATGAGGTTGGGTGAACGTGATCAGTTCTTTTCTTTCCCCGGTAATCGTTAATCCATGAATAATAATATCTCCCCGGCCTTTTCTCAACATTTCAATTTCTTTATTCAAATCTTCGGCAATAACAATTTCCAAATCAAGGCCCATACTCTCGGCCATTCTGCTAACAAGATCATATCCATACCCCATAGGTTGACCCCGGTAAAGGAAATAGCTTGTTGATCCATAGCGAGTAATGGCCTCCAGTGTGCCCCGCTCTTGTATCCTTGGCCAGTCCACTTCCACCTCATTGATTTTCTCCAGTTCCTTTTTTTCAGTTTCCTGAGGCTCGCATGCAGCAGTAAAAATTAACAGAAAAAATAATCCGGTTACATAGATATATTTTCTTCGTTTTAAACGCATAACAAACTTTCCGTATTCAGCTTAGTTATTCCTTAGATTTTGTTTCAGCCGTATCCTTTTTACGGTTATCTGAAGGGAAATAGTGATGATAGACTTTATTGAGGGATGCTTTCATGGTATTTAATTGTCCCGTTAATCTTTCCCAAAGATTGTTCGGGAGCAGCCGCCGTGTTTTCCCATTCCTCCTTTGTGGCAGCCATTACATTGAGATATAATTGGTTTAAATTTTCTCTTGCCTCTCATAATAAATAATACTCTTATTTAAGTTGACAAGCTATTAACCAAACAATTAAAATTATATATTGTTCAGACACATAATAAAACTTCGTTAGTTTAAATTTCATTATAGATTATGGAACTTCTCGGGCTTGACTTCAGTTAAAAACTCTCCTGTTCCCATAAATCACTATTCGTTCTATTGGGTTTCGTCAGAATTATTTTTGAATAATTGGGTTAGCTTTTTACAGATAAAGAGTTAAAGCTGATTTTAGGAATATAAGGAGTTTTTCCTGGGAAGGCAAATAACCTCTGGCCACCATCTTATTGTAAATGATCAAGGTAGGAAGCATCCTTGTGGGATATTGGAGCAGATCATAGGGGTTGTGCACGATCTGAATTTTTCTTTAATGTCCACCTGGTCAAGCATTGACTCCCCCGGGTCTGATCATGCGTTGGCATTTGCACTTTTTTGGGTGTACATAACAGTTTGATCTCCTTTATTTTTCTTTCATTACTTTATAATGTGGCTCGGCAAAAATTTTATGCCCGGGTGATTCTGTGTGACATGAAGTACAGCTCATCTTTCCTCCGGTATTATCCATCTTGCCCTCTTTGCCGTGGCATGTCATACATTTTCTAACAGTTTCGTCATCATGACCGTCTGTTACATAAGAATTACTGAAATACTCATTGAGGATAACAGTGAGCTGAGCTACAACATCGCTGGTTAAACGGCGGCACCTTTCTTTACGCTCTTTACTTTGCATTTTATATCCAGAGGCATTCACCCAGCTTGTATTGGATGCATGACATATTGTTGAATTGGGAATAGATGTAGGTGGGTTGAAATCCACATTGGGTTCCCGGGGTCTGAATTCAGGAAGTGGTTTGTTTTCATACCATCGAAAAAGCCCAGTGATCAAACCATCCTGGGCCTCTTTCCCGGCAACAAACAAACCTATAAGTGCTGCTGCTCCGTTCAGTGCACCGCAGGTGGTACCGAAACCGCCAATACCACCATGACCGTACTTCATCATATGAAAGGGAAATGAATCATAAGGCTCCCCAAATTTATCAGCTAATTGAGAGAGTACACTTATAAAAGTTGCATACATGCAACCTCCGTTTCCGTAGTGTTTGTAGGCCAACTCGGCAGTTGTAGCCGGATCTAAATGGTCATACATCCAATCGTGGTCAGCCTCTTTGTATGCCAATTTTTGAGGTTCCTTGGCCGACGGGTATTTTGGTTTGAATACATTCGAAAGGGTTAAGATACCAGCGCCACTTCCAATTATAGCA
>JBNJFN010000394.1:0-3386 GCA_051746885.1 Bacteroidota bacterium
CTCAAAGATCTGCTTTCCATGATTCATGGAGAAACCATGAAAATGTGGAACATATTAAAACTGGGCTATAGTGATACACAGGGAATCCCCGAATTAAGGGTAGAAATATCTACTTTGTACCGGTCGGTCAAACCGGAAGAAATACTTGTTCTGGCACCGGAGGAAGGTATATTCATTGCCATGAATACATTATTGGAGAAAGGAGATGAGATCATCGCTCCCTATCCCGGATATCAATCGCTTTATGAAGTGGCCCGGGCAATAGGCTGTGAGGTTAAATACTGGCAGCCCAAATTCAGCAACGGGTGGCATTTTGAACCGGAAGATCTTAAAAAACTTATATCCGCCAATACAAAATTAATTGTCATCAATTTTCCGAACAACCCGACCGGTTCCACCATTTCCAAAGAGGTTCAGCTAGAAATTGTTGACCTCGCCAAAAAAAACGATATTATCTTGTTTTCAGATGAAATGTATCAATACCTGGAGTACGAAGATGAAGATCGCTTACCTTCCGTAGCCGACCTATATGACCAATCCGTGACCCTCTTTGGCATGTCAAAAACTTTTGCACTCTCCGGTTTACGGATCGGTTGGCTGATCACAAAAAATCAAAAGTGGATGAATGACTTTTTATCATTCAGAGATTATACCACCATTTGCAATAGTGCAGTCAGCGAAATTCTTGCTCTTATGGGACTGAAAGCACGGGAACAGATACTCAGGAGGAATCAGGACATCATTCGCTACAACCTTAAACTGCTGGAACGTTTTTTCAATAAATATGACACCTATTTTGACTGGTATATGCCAACAGCAGGTTCTATAGCTTTTCCCAGATTAAAAGGCAAAACGTATGCCAATGAGTTCTGTACAGATCTGCTGGAAAAGAAAGGGGTTCTATTGTTACCCCCCCAGGTATATGATTTTAGTGGCAATCATTTCCGTATTGGCTTTGCCAGGCAAGATATGCCGGAAGGGCTGGGAAAGCTGGAAGAATATATTGAAGAAAATTTCCCTGTCCAATAGCTTGTGTGCAAAAAAAGGTTGTAGCTAAAAAGAAAAACCTGGCTTTTTGCTTCACTTCTTTCGCAAAAAACCCGGTTTTTCTAATGCGGGGTTGCCTGCCCGCCGAAAGCTTGCAGGCAGGCCTGCATCCATCCCTAAAATACTATTCACTTGCTCTATTTCGGGATATCCTTTATTCACAGACCTGAACAAATGTTTACATATTATAAGCGGTTTCCCCGTGTTCGTAAACATCCAGTCCTTCCTCCTCCACTCTTCTTTCAACCCTTAACCCATTAGTAGCCTTTAGGGTTTTAAAAAGAATGAATGCCAGGGCCAGGGCCCATGCAAACACAGCAAGTACTCCCACTGCCTGAATTCCGAGCAATTGAGCCCCATCCCCATATAACAGTCCTCCATCTGTGGCAAACAAACCCACAAGGATGGTACCTATTGCTCCACATAGTCCATGTACGGTTACGGCACCCACCGGATCATCCACTTTTAATATTTTGTCGATGAATTCAACACCGAATGGCAGGATGAATCCTGCTATAGCACCGATAATAACAGCTCCGCCCGGGCTCACTATATCGCATCCTGCTGTAATGGCTACCAAACCGGCCAAAGCACCGTTCAATGCAAAGCTGAGGATGGGTCTTTTGTAGCGCTTCCAGGCCACGATCATAGCCATAACTGCACCGGCTGACGCCGATAAGTTGGTAGTGATAAAAATATGGGATATGGCAATGGCATCAGACTCAGTGGAGGCTGCCAACTGCGAGCCCGGGTTGAATCCGAACCATCCAAACCACAGTATAAAAACGCCCAGTGCTGCAAGGGTCAGGTTATGCCCAGGTATCGCCATAGGCTTATTGTTGATATATTTCCCCAGCCTGGGGCCTAAAACAGCGGCACCCACCAAACCAACCCAAGCTCCAACAGAATGGACCACAGTGGAACCGGCAAAATCGTGAAAGCCCATTTCAGATAACCAGCCACCTCCCCATACCCAATGTCCGGAAACCGGGTATATAATTAGTGTAATGGCTAAAGTGAAAATAATGTATGCATTGAACTTGGTACGCTCTGCAACAGCGCCAGATACAATTGTAGCTGCCGTGGCCGCAAAAACAGTCTGAAACATCAGGCTAGCCTTATCCGGTATGCTGTTTACAGCATCACTGTTAAAAAATAAATCAGGTTTCCCAATAAAACCACCTATGTCTTCTCCATACATCAGCGTGTATCCGACGAACCAAAATACCAAAGATCCAAAAGAGAAGTCCATGATATTCTTCATCAGGATGTTGGCAGAGTTCTTGGAACGGGTAAAGCCGGCTTCTACCATGGCAAAGCCCGGCTGCATAAACATAACCAACACTGCTGCAATCAACACCCATATGGTATCAGTAGATATAGCCAGTTCTCCAATGTTTTTGGCTACACTGTCTATTGTTAATGTCTCTTCCATAATTGTTAATTTTTAAATATTACCTCAATAATTGTTTTGTTATTCCTGTTCCCCTTTGATAAAGAGCGCTTCGTCGCCATCTTCTCCCGTTCTGATCCGGTAAGCATTCAGACATTCTGAAATAAAGATTTTCCCGTCACCTACCTCACCTGTTCTGGCTACGGTCAAAAGGGTGTCAATGGTCGGTTGCAGGAACTTATCCCTTACATAAATCGATATCAGTATCCGTTCAATGGTACTGGTGTCGTATTTTATACCGCGGTAGATGCGCTCCTGGGTAGCTTTTCCTACTCCTCTTACTTCCCAGTAAGAAAAAAAGTCTATACCAATCTCATGAAGGGCATGCTTAACCTCTTCATATTTCGTTTTCCTTATGATTGCTTCTATCTTTTTCAATTTTTCAAAGTTTTAAGGTTAAAATGAGAATCCGATAACTGTATGAAACTGCTCCAGGTCAGGGTTCAAAATGACTGAACCACTAACAGGCAGGGAAAAATTATCATTGACGGTAATCTCGCGGTTGGTGGTTAACCCAAGATTTACCAGTGCAAAGGTGCCGTCAGCTGAATGCCAGCCATCTCCCGCTCCCAGAAAAATATCAAAATACTTAAATGCATATCCGAGTTCAAAATACATGTCTCCTCCTTCAGTACCGGCCAAACCTGCCTGGTTCAGCATATAATTGGCAGCAACAGAAAAATCCGCTATATCATACCCAACATTGGCTTCAAAACCGTGTGCACCGCTTTGATCTGCTGAGTAATTAAAATAAGGAGTACCCGGATAATAGTAATCGGTCAATCCAAGAGATAAACCAAAATCAAAACCATACGAAGCATAAAGGTCGGATTCCTGAAAACCATCAAATCCGTATGAACCCCATGCACCGATGGATAACCCCCCC
>JBNJFN010000395.1:0-3336 GCA_051746885.1 Bacteroidota bacterium
GTAGTTGGAGCGCTGAGCGGTTTGGCAGTCTTATCCCCCGGGTTGCACCCGGGGTTATCGCTATTTAACCCCTCCGGGGTTGGGAATGGCATGGAGCATAGAGGTTAGGGCATAGGGCAAAACAAAAAACTTTCGCGAACCGCGTTTCAGGTTTGTTGTAGCAAAGAGCTTGGAGCATAGAGGTCAGGGCAAAGGGCAAGAAGAGATTGGGTGATTGGATGACTGGTAAATGGCATAGAGCATAGCGCTTAGAGATCAGGGCAAGAAAAGGCTATATGAGCGCAGAGCAATGTGTCTTGTGATCCGGGTTTCGGGTCTCGTGTTTCGGGTCTCGGGTTGATTGAAGCAACATTTGGTTCCTGTAGCTTTATTTCGCTTCGTTGTTTCGGTCATCCTCTCGCTCAGTCGTTCTTTTTTGAACCACATACCTGCCCGCCTGCCAGGCGGGGACACATAGGGGGAATAATGCCGTCCCTTCGGGCCTTGTGTAATAAGGGAATTTAATTTTCTGTCTCTTCAGACAGTATTTGTTGAAGGTAAGAAAAAAAAGTTCCGGGGCTCTCTGGATTTCATCGAATATAGCACCTTCGGAATAGGTTGTAAGAAACCCCCGGGGATCATCCAGTGCGAATCTTCTATTGTCCGGGTTTTCGAGACTTACATAAGGCCGGTCATTAAAAATATATTTTACTGTTTAATGGCTGCTACCTTTTTTCATGAAAGGTTCATTTATCAGTTTGTATATATTGCTTGCCAGCTTTGGGCCGATGCCCCTGATCGATTGCAGTTCTCCGGGTTCTGCGTTGAATACATCCTTTAAGTTTCTAAATGATGACAGGAGAGAAATTCCTCTTACAGGGCCTATTCCCGGAAGATTAGCCAGAACGTTGAGGGCAGCTTTTTGTACTGCGTTCATATTCGGCCGCGGGTTTTTGAATATGGGGGTATGAACTCGCGGAGATGTTTCATCATAAAGTTGCAAACCTGTATAGCTGATCAGTTGTGCCGTTTCTTGTATGCTGGCCGATCGGATGACGGGAATTCCCATAAAAAGGGTGAGATGGATGAGCGTGCCCTGAATGGCTTCCCTTTTCATTTGACTTCGACGGACTTCCTTTTTGTTTCCTTCCAGGATCATGAACGGATGGTATTTTGAATGCACCATCCTGTAGGTCTGTTGAAATAACCGGCCGGTTTTTATTGAATCTATGAAATCAGGGAGGCGTTTGCGTTCAATGATTATCTGATTGTTAAGCAGGTAATCTCCGGTTTTTAACTGGCAGGTTTCCACGTGGAACAGTCCTGCATAATGATTGAGTGCCTCCAGGATACCGCTGTTTTTCTCCCGGAAGTCAATTTGCAAGTTTAGCTTTTGGGAAGGGTTTGTTGCCATGTTGGTAAAGATGATAATGCACCAGTAAAATTATCAAATTATCGGGATAAAGGCAAGATACGTTTGGGGTTTGAGGTTGCACAGAGCCTGAAGCATAGAGAACATAGGGCTAAGCATAGTGGAAAAAAAATAGTCTGGAGGGCCCCGTTTTGGATTGAGAGGAGCCGGGGTATAGTGAGAGGGTATAAAGCTGAATCAGGATCATGTTATTTGTTGTCGAATCATGTACCGAAATTGCAAACCGGCTGGTGCATCAACAACTGTGCTGTTTTTTAAAAAAGATGTTGAAGAAAGCTTTCCAGAAATATTTCCAGTCGGTTAACAGGGGCCGCTTCTTATAGGATTCAAGATATTTGAGCTCCGATTCCTGGATTTCCTCGAGCGTTTCAGGGAGATCTGCATAAAAGGGAGGGATCAGACCCGGTGTGTGCTTTATACGTTCTTGCTGAAGCTCTTTGCTATACAGATTGAAATAATGCCGGCTTAGCGGCCGAACACCCACCAATTTCATTTCTCCTTTAAGCAGATTGATCAACATAGGGAGCTCGTCTATCCAAAACATACGAAAAATTTTCCCCAGGGTGGTGATCCTGAAATCGTTGCTGAATTTTCCCCCGTTCTGCAAATTGTTGTTGGAATACACATAATTCTGCAGGTATTCAGAGAAAGGATGCATGGTTCTGAATTTATAGACATAGATTATTTTGCCGTGCTTCCCAATTCTGGGTAATTTAATGAAGGGCCCGTAGGTGGGATTGTTGTCAAAAGCGGGTTTGGTTTTCTTACGCGCTACGAAGTATAAATTTCCCTTAAGGGTTTGTTTGTCTTCAATTTCGAATCCGCAGGAATAAAGCCTGCCCAACGTTTCTGCCTTTGATATCACCCGGTTGTTGCCCCGGGTAAGGAAAAAGTAAATCTTTTTGGTGAATACAAATTTTGGGAAGATACGCTTTACTATAAAATCCAGCATGTAATAAAGGGTATTAAAGCCTGGGGGATATTTCCTCAGGATCCGTTGTTTGCGCTGCTCCTTTGTTTCTGCGCATCCAACGAATAATCCTTCTTCCGGTATTTTGGTATTTACCGATTCGAAGAATTTATTAATGTATCTGATGTCATTAATTCTTTTTAGATTGACAAGATTGGTATAGTGCTTATCGGGAATTTTGTCAATGTTGAATTTTGTAGCAGTGGAGAAGATAATATGGCTCCCGTTGCTCAGATCCACGTAATTGCCTATGAAATCATACACTTCTTTACCGACTTCGGCAATCAGTGACTGATCGATCTTTCTGTGTTTTTCCAAAGCTGGATGATACGGCTCAATGGTATTCGGTTCTTTTTCCTGAACCGGATTGAAGGCCCCGAGGGTTAATGAATGGTTTTGAAAGAATGATGAACCGTTTAGACCTGTCTTGGCATGTTTCAGATAAAAGTAAAAATATGCCAGGATCAGTTCAAAAATGGTGGTAAGGAGAATGGTGCCGAAAACAATGAAGCGGGAATACTGAAGGTCTCTGAGGGAATACATTAACAGGACACATAGAGCGAGGATGACAAGATTGGTAATGGCGATGGTGATGTTTAAATTTCTGATATTTTTAAACCTTCCGGCATCCAGTTTTTTAGTAATTATTGATATAACCAGCCAGAGCAGGATGAATATGGCTAATGCTCCCGCATATTCCCTAAAATATTGAATCCCTGAGGAAGGTTTCGCAGCCACTGTCAATGAAAATGACATTAACAGCAGAACGATGTCAATAGAGATTAGCGATATTTTGGTTCGTATTTTCATCCGTAAACCAGTTAAATTATAATTCTGGATTTAAATTAATTGTTACGAAAAGAATACAAAATGGTTACATAAGTTTTTGATTAACGGTTTAATATTATTGATGATCTTGATCAATGTTTTGTTATAACAGTGCTGCATCTGATTT
>JBNJFN010000396.1:0-3332 GCA_051746885.1 Bacteroidota bacterium
ATAAGTATTATTCAATCCAGCTACTGTAAATTCAAGGTCAGGAGTGGTGTCATTTATAGATAATTTGGGAGTAATCAATTTTTCTTTCGGATCACCGGATTTTTGTCCAATTATAGCGTCATGCCCTTCGATCTGAACATCAAAGTCAGAGCTGGCACGCTGCCAGTTGTTAGCGTCTGCTGTTTCGCTCCAACCTCGAGGTAAGAAATCTGAGGATTCAAAATCTTCAAATAATTCTCCCTTTCTGATAACTTCCACCTGGCCTTTTATTGTGTCGTTTTTCTTATAGGGGTCTTCCGTATTGTTTACATTTAAAATATTTACGGAAAAGTTATAAACTCCTTTTGAGGGGAAATTATAGGGACCTACACTTATTTCTGCGCTCGAATCCTGGGGCAAAGTGCCTGTCCAGGTCGAAGTGTCTTTAAATTCAGAATCAATCTGCCATTCAACATCTAAATTTTGGATCGTATCAAAACCAATATTTTTGACTTTAAATCGTATCTTTTCCTGGCCAACACTAATTGTTTTCACAGGATTCAGCAATGAATCCGCTTTAGCATCTATCTGCCAGGGTAAAGTTGTGAACGTTTTCGTATTCCCGTAAATAACACCCTGGCTTGTTTTAGCATAAGCCCTTGCGTAGTATTTTTTATAAGGAGTCAGATTATAAAGGGTAGTAGTAAATGATCCGGTTCCTGAACCATTTGCAGCCACACTATCTGAAATATTCGGCTCACCGGAAGTATTGTACACGATGCCTTTTTCCGAAACGGACAATTTGGTGTTGGTATGGATCTTCGCGTCAACTTTTGCAGTATCCTGACCAATTTCATAGGCCTTTTGAGTTTCCGGCGAAAAGTCCGATTGAATTCCTGTGACGATCAGAGAATAATCTTGTTCTCCGTTTTTCAGTGCTCCTTCATGTTCGATGGATATGGTATATGTGTCGGCATCGGGCGATTCTACTACAACTTTCTCTACATTGTCTACATCATTATCTCCTGTTTCCGCTGCTTGAGCTGGATTTTCAGGGTCTAATTTGTAAGGATAGTAATCGTTCGAACCATTGGTTACAGTAACATCCAGGTCATTGACCAGCATGGTATCTCTCGGATCCAGAGCGGGCTCCGGTGGAGTGCCTGCCGGATCAGTCCAAACCATAGTGACCACAAGAGGTTCATCTCCGGTTGCATTCACCTCCAGCGTTTTGCTATTGCCCTCTTTCAGCGTGTTCTCCCGGATAAAAGAATGCACATTTCGTTCTGAAATAACCCGGGCTGCCTCACGGGTGTTCATCAAACCCCAGCCGAACTTATAATCCGGGCCGTCATTAGCACCTGCTTCATCTGCCGTATGAATAGCCAGTCCTTTAAGTGTGGCCGATCTCATGAATAAATTCTGGGTTTCGTTCCAATGTTCCTGAAGTAAGGCTAAAGAACCGGTAACATTTGGAGCAGACATAGAAGTCCCGGACATGTATCTATATATATCCGTGCCCATATTGGAGGCTGAATAAAGTTGTACACCGTTACCGACAATATCTGGTTTTATTCTACCGTCATCCGAAGGACCCCTGCTGCTAAAATCAGCTATTTCTACATCAGAAGGATTTCCTGTATATCCATTTTCCAGAGCCTTTACAGCTCCCACTGTAAGTATGTTCTTTGCATTTCCTACCCATCCGATGCAATCGTAACCGTTATTGCCACCATCAATCTGATGATCACCATCAGCAGGTCCTTGTCCATGATCATTCCCTGATGATTTCACAATCAAATAGTAAGGCAATTCATGGGCTATCGAATCATAAATCATAGCTCCTTCTCCATAAAAACCAAATCCGTAATCTTCTTCTGTGCTAATCTCCGTATCGCCTGCCCAGCTCCATGAGCCACCGGAAGAAGAGAAATAGCCGGCCAGCCGCCCGTATGAATGATTCGAAAGCAACAATCCTTCTTCCATACCTGCTTCAATCATTTCACTTATATCATTATTGTAGTCGTAAGACAAAATACTTCCTTCTGAAGCCATTCCTTTAGCATCGGAATTAACACCAGCCCCAATCATTGTCCCAGCCACATGAGTCGAATGATCACTGCTGGATGAATTATCCTTGACAATTATTCTGGATCCATCGATTTCTTCAATGAATTCCTGGTGAGTTTTCAGGGCAGCTCCTCCATCCCATTCTCCTATCTCAATTCCTTTTCCCGTAAGATCCAAACCGGAATCAGATCCTTCCCACACCTCATTGGTGGAAAGAGTCTTTGCTGCATTTACATTATGTGTAGAATAATATACGGGGTTACCTTTTTCATCAATTCTTTGTAATTCAATGATGGTACCATCTTCCAATTTTTTTCGGATGAACCAACCCTTCTCCTTGGCCATTTCTTTGGCTTTCTGCTTTTCCTTGATATACTTTTGTGAGAATTTACTTCTCATCTTTTCCAATTGCACTTTATCAGAATATTTAAGCATTTCTTTCTTCTCAACATCCTTCTGCCCGTAAGAAGAAATACTTGTAACTACTAAAAGGGAAAGTAGAACAATGCTGAAAATTCCTTTAATAAAATAGTTCATCTTTTTCATAAATAGTGATTTTAATTAAAACTTAGTAACTGTGAATGAGTGAACAAATTTATAAATATTTACATAATCTAAGAACTCAAAATCTTTTTTTATATAAATGGCACATTATTCATGGCTTACAAAAGCACAATATTGATGTAAGATTTCTGACGAATAATTGATATATAGAGTGAACCAGATTAACCAAAGCAACAACAATTATACGGTTGGTTATGAAAAATTTCATTTTAACATATCTGAAACAAAAAGAGTTAGATATTTGGCCTGATATGGCAGGAGCAAAGAAAAACAAAACGATTGTGAGTAAATTTTCCTGCGTGTATGATTAATGCGGAAGGTTTTGTCTGCCACAGTGAAATATATAAGAGGATAATATAAGTGATTTGGCTACTTTAAAAGATATAATAGAAAAACTTCAAAATTATTCACCAGGGGAAAACCTCAGGTAAACGGTCTTTATGGACGCAGGTATTGCAAGCGAATAGAATATGAAAATCTTACGTGATAAGCAACGGGATTATATATGCGTGAGGCCTAGCCGGATTAAGAATGATCAGGCTTCAGTAAGAGATGGTAAGGTAACAATAGAAGGCAACTTGAATTAAATATTGCCCGGGATTCAAATCATTTAGGTAAATTATTTTTCCTTCTGTTCTTTATACAATGAGTCAACGAGACGGTTTAGGTTCTCTTTGTTTTGCTGGTTAAATACATTAAGGTCCCATTTTTCCCCGATT
>JBNJFN010000397.1:0-3331 GCA_051746885.1 Bacteroidota bacterium
GGCATTTTCATCGCTGTCGGATCCATGGATGGCATTGCGTGTTTTGTCTCTTGCATAAAGATTTCGGATGGTTCCCTCAGCTGCTTTGGAAGGGTCGGTAGACCCGATTAGGGCACGGAAGTCTTCTACAGCATTTTCCTTTTCCAGAATGGCGGCGACCACCGGCCCCGATGAGATAAATTCAACCAGTTCTTCGAAGAAGGGCTTTTCTTTGTGCACATCGTAAAATTTCCTGGCTTTTTCCGGCGTTATGCAAGCCATTTTAAGAGCTACGATCCGGAAACCGGCTTTTTCAATACGGGCCAGAATTTCCCCTGTATGATTTTCCTTTACGGCCAGGGGCTTGATCATCGTGAGGGTGATTTTTCCTTGGGTCATAATTGAATGTTTTGAAGGTCACACCTTAAATGTAAGAAAAACTTTGGAACATTGCCTTACTGTATTTTAATTATTTGTCGGAGATGGGAATGAGTAAACTGGCAAAGGGTAGACCATTTTTATTAACTTTGCACATTCTAAACGATTGTGCATGATTTTTAGTGAGGACAAAATCCAGGAATTCAGTACCTTGGTCGAAAACACTTTTTCCATTGTTCTGATTCCGCATCAAAATACTGACGGGGATGCCATTGGGAGCATCCTGGGATGGCAAAATGTGCTTCGGAGGCGGGGACAAAAGGCCGATATCGTGGTTCCCGATGAAGTTCCACCCAATCTTTTGTGGATGCACGCGGCTGGCGAGATGATCATATTTGAAAAGGATCCGGATAAGGCTCGTGAGGTTCTTAACAATGCAGGTCTTCTTTTTTTCATGGATTTCAACAGTGTGGAGCGCACAGGCGAAATGGCTGATACCCTCCAAAAACTTGATACTCCCCGTGTTCTTATTGATCATCATCCACATCCGGCACATGATGTAGCCAGCATATTGTTTTCCGATACCTCTGTCTCTTCCACCTGCGAACTTTCTTATTACATTATCGTAAACGAATTGAGATGGTCGGCAGACCTTGGCCCTGAAGCTGCGGAATGCTTCTATTCCGGTATTATTACAGATACGGGGTCGTTGAGTTACAATTCATCCAATCCCAGGACTTATTATGCCGTGGCTGATCTGGTGGGAAGGGGAGTTGATAAGGAAAAAATTCATAAAGAACTATTCCAAAGCAACACGTACGCCCGGATGAAGTTGCTTGGGCATGTTCTTTGTAACAACCTTTATTTAATGGGTGATGACCATACAGCTTATATTTCCATTTCCCGGGACGAATTGGATAAATTCAATTATCAGCCCGGCGATACCGAGGGGTTTGTTAATTATCCCCTGGGAATTAAAGGAGTGGATGTTTCTGCTTTATTTACCGAAAGAGAAAAGGACAAGTTTGTGAAAATATCCCTCAGGTCACGGGGACATGTTCCGATTAATCAATATTCTGAGGAGTTTTTTTCGGGTGGTGGACATCCAAATGCAGCTGGCGGAGAATGGTACGGCTCTCTTCAGGATGCTGTTGATCATTTCAGAGCTACGCTGCCCGGGTTTATTGCCAGATTTTTCGATAAGGAATAAATGGTCCGTTCATCCGGATAAACGTTCAAAACCAGATAAAATATGAACCAACCAATTTTTGGAAAAAAGAGGCCCCGACATAATTCCCCTATATCTTTCCCGGGAAAAGTATTAAGAGAACCGGGGGTGTCGTCGATTGGGATAAGGGGAATCCTGCTGGTTTTTATGTTTATGATCAGTAGTTGTTCGGGTTCTCAAAATCCTGGTAGTCAAGACAAAGACAAACAAAGGGTTACAACCGACGATTTGATAGAAGCCAATCGCAATCTTGTTAACCAGGAGCAGGGAGAAATCAAAGAATACGTGAAAGAGGAGGGGTTGGAAATGGAAAAAACCGGCACGGGCCTTTGGTATAAGATTTCCGAGTCGGGCGAAGGAGATGCCATTCAAACCGGAGATGTGGTAGAACTTGACTACACTGTTCGTCTTTTAGACGGAACTTTATGTTATGATTCTGAAAATAGAGGTCCTAAAAGTTTTAAAGTGGGAAAGGGAAATGTTGAATCGGGTCTTCAACAGGGCATACTATTCCTGAAAAAGGGTGCTAAAGCAAAGTTTATTATGCCGCCTCATCTTGCTCACGGACTTGTGGGTGATGATGACCGGATCCCGTCAAGAGCTATTATTATTTATGATATTGAAGTTCTGGATGTTAAGGACTCCCACTGAAAATTTTATTCAATTCCTTTTTCAGTGTTGCCTGCCCGGCCCGAAATTTGTTAATTTGCATTTGCAGCCAAAGTCATTGGAGGGCTCCTTTATTTCAATGATTTCTTTTTTAAGATACTGGAATGGTAGGGGTTAAAAGGGAGCGTAAGGTGCAGCATTTTTTTGGAATTGACACGAATAGAATCGCATAAGATTCAGGCCTTAAACGATGATTTATACGGATGAAACGAGCATGACAAAGATTTTCTCAAAAGAACATGAATAAAATTCTTTCATGCGAGCCTGCCTGGCGGGTTATGAAAAATGAGACTTGATGTACAAACCAATGTTTATTTCGTATAGCAAGATTGCAATAAGAAAAACGGCAGACAGGCCTGCCTGCCGACTTATTAGAGGGCAAATCATGTTTTCCTGGAAAGTTTCTTTTGAGAAAATAGATTCTTTTCGAATAAACGTCAGGCAGGTTCCATCCGACCTTAAAAAATAAATTTTATACTGATGAAAATTGTAACCAATTTACTGCTTATAGCAGCCATATTCCTCGGAAGTTTGTTATTCAAATCATGTGATGAGGGGTACCGCATCAACACCCAGGAGATGATGGATGAAGAACAACAATTGATCGATGATTATCTGGATATAGTGAAAGATACCCTTCAAGAATCCAGCGTTACTATGCTTGATTCCATGGAAGAACGTGGATTTATCTTTTTCGAGTTGGAAGAGGGAGAAGAGGATTATCCCGTTGAAGCCGGAAAAGAAGTGGGCTATCGCTACACTTATTATGAAATTGTCCGCGATTCAGCCGACAACACGATGCTTTATCCGTATCAAAGCAACCGGGGGGAAGAGAAACCTACCATTTACACAGTAGGAGCACCCAATGCCTATGAGGGCATCTACAACGGAATAGATCTGGGTATCAGGTTTATGAATTTTGGGTCGAAGGCTCGTATGATTGTTTCCTCCAGCCTTTGGAGTAATGACTATACGCCCCGTGTTGTCGACATAGAAGTGACTTACATCGAAAAGTAATCTTTTTTTTCAGCGAAGACGCAACTCAAACATTTCTCCTGCATCTTATGGGTATAAGAC
>JBNJFN010000398.1:0-3322 GCA_051746885.1 Bacteroidota bacterium
CAAAAATATCGAATTTAAATTGCATCAAAACTTTGTTAAAAAAACAAAATTTTTAGAAGTGATAGCATAAACGAACAGAGTGAAGTTTATGAATGCGGGATGGTTTGCGGGAAGCATCCAGGCTCGCCTGCAAGCTTTCGGCGGGCAGGTTACCCCGCTCTAGAAAAATCAACTTTTTGCGAAAAACATTGAAGCAAAAAGTTAGGTTTTTCAGTAGCGACAGAATTATTCTTGAATAATTCGGGCTAAAAGAATCCCTGCAATCATTTTTTATTTGGATCCCAGAAAAGTCTTTGAAAATCAACTACCTTATCGTTGTTCACCCGGATGCCTTCACTTTCCAGTAATTCCTGCATTATATCCGGCCCGGGAAAGTGATGTTTCCCGGTGAGAAGGCCATTCCTGTTGACAACCCTGTGGGCAGGAATGAATTCATCCTGTGAATGGCAGTTATTCAATGCCCAGCCTACCATCCTTGCCGAACCGGGAGCGCCCAGATACCTCGCAATAGCTCCATAAGTGGTTACCCTGCCCTCAGGGATCATTTTCGTTACTTTATATACCTTTTGGAAAAATGATTCTTCATTCATCCCGCGGTTCTTTCAAATTTTGGAATTTATCCAGTTGGAAAGCTATGTATTTGATTTTTTTATTTTCTTCCAGGAATTGTTTTTCGTAGAAGGTCTGAATTTTTCTGATCTCTTCCATCTTACTGTTGTTGACGCTATGGATGTCGTTTTCGGCGTGCAGCAGATTCAGCTTATTTTCCCGGATAATGGCCAGGGTATAATGGTAAACATTGGGGTTGTCTGTTTTGAGGTGTATGGTGGCATTGTTCTGGATGAATTGCTGATAATGGGCTAAGAATTTGGTGGATATGAGTCGTTTCCTGGCTTTTTTGGGCTGAGGGTCGGGGAAGGTGACCCAGATGGCCTTCACTTCATCTTCACCAAAAAAGGAAGTAATAAAATCTATTCTGGTTCTGAGAAATAAGGCATTTGGTATATTCTCCTCCAAAGCGGTTTTGGCTCCTCTCCACATCCTGGCTCCTTTGATATCAATCCCGATAAAGTTGTGGCCGGGATATCGGCGTGCCAGGTTTACTGTATACTCTCCTTTTCCGCATCCAAGTTCTAAGACGATGGGGTTATCATTTTTGAAGAATGCCTCGTGCCATTTTCCCTTTAAACGATAATCCTTATTAAACACTTCCCGGAATTCCGGTTCGATCACATTTGGGAAGCTCTTCATCTCCTCAAAACGCGCTAACTTATTTTTGCTCACGGTCGGGGATTTTCGCTTTTTCTATCACAATGCCTATATCAGTAATGTGCTTTAAATCGGACCTTCTCATGGCCTGTTGTATTTTAATGCCATAGGTACCTTTTGCCGGAAATCGTATATATTCCTTAAAGGGAATCTTGTTCTCATAAATGTCTCCCCAGCCTTTTCCGTACCATCTCCCTTTATCATCGGCCAACATGCATTCAAATGTATCTCTTACCGTGTTTCCCCGGGGAGAAGTTGTTTCAATGAAAAGAAACAGGTTTCTGAATTGGTATTTGGAGGTATTGCGAAGATTCAGATATACATTATAGGGCTGAAGGGTATCCTCTATTTTAAAATTATAGCTTAATATGTTATTTTTATTCCATTCGGAATCAGTTATGTCTTTGGTTTCCCTGTGAATTACATTTGAATCGCAGCTATAGATCAAGATCAGAGACAACACCGCCCCCAAAAAGATACTACTGTTTTTTTTCATTGCTTTTGGTTTTCTTTTTTTTCTTGTTTCGCCGGCTTTTTTTCTTCTTATTGTTCTTTGGCTTCTTGTTGAAACGATCGGCACTTTCCTGTCCTACATCATTCTCGAAGCCATAATCTTCCTTAAGGGAGTCTTTTGCTTCAACCAGCGATTCCACGCAATCACCATTCTGATTGATTTCAATAATTTCCTTAACCCGGTCCACTGTAATCGGGATTAGGTTTTCAGAGGATTCTTTGTAGAAGGAGTACCAGAGTATTTTTTTGAAAATATCGGTTTTTTGGTGGTATGCCGTGCCTTGTTTGGTTTGTAGCTCTACAGAAGTATCCGGGAATTCTTTCTTGGCATCCATATAACTATCGAGCTCAAAGTTGAGGCAGCATTTGAGTTTACCGCACTGACCCGCCAGCTTCTGAGGATTCAGGGTCAGTTCCTGATATCTAGCTGAATTGGTAGTTACTGAAACGAAATTGCTGATCCACTTGGAACAGCACAATTCTCTTCCACAGGAGCCTATGCCTCCAATTCTTCCTGATTCCTGCCTTGTGCCGATCTGCCTCATCTCAATCCTTATTTTGAATTGCTCGGCAAGCACTTTGATCAATTCTCTGAAATCTACTCTTTCCTCTGCAATATAATAGAAAATGGCCTTGGTTTTATCACCCTGATACTCAACATCACCGATCTTCATGTTCAGGTTAAGCTCTTTAGCAAACTTACGGGCTTTGATCATCGTGTGTTGTTCCAGGGCAACAGCTTCGCGCCATTTTTCGATGTCGGCTTCCTTGGCCTTTCTGTAAATTTTCTTGAATTCGGTATCTTCAGGTGTGATATCGTTTTGTTTTAGTTTTCGCCAGACCAGCTCGCCTGTAAGCGAAACAATTCCGATATCATGTCCCGGTGAAGCTTCTACCGCAACAATATCCCCTTCATGAAGAGGTATATTGTTAATGTTTTGGAAATATTCCTTACGCGTATTTTTGAATCGTACTTCAACAATATGAAACTGATTCGGGCTATCAGGTATATCCTTCAACCAATTGTAAGTGGATAATTTGGAATAGTGTTCTGCGTTGCAAAAATTCCTTTGACATGTATACTGTGTACATTGACCTTGCTGTTGGAATTGATTCCGGGCTATATCTTTGTTTGTATTTGAGTCCATAGATGACATGATTTAAATGCATATGCATGAATATATATTGTGTAAAAATTTTATATGTATTATTCATTTTATTTGAATCTGATGCAAAAGTAATAAAATTATAATCTTAACAATTTCATAAGCTGAATAGAAAGATCAAGCAATATGGTTTTTGTATGTGCATTCATCTGAATGTCTCTGTATGCTTTGTTGAACTGATTATAAATTCTGTGTGCATTGTTCTCATGAATGAATGATGAAAATTTATCTGAAAACGTTTTTTCTTCTTCAGTAAGGTATACGATATGTTCCATTTTAAGATTCATCATAAAATTTTCTCTTACCATCCTGGAAGCATATTGGAGAAAATTTTTCAGATTTTCCCTTCCCACCGATGCATTCTGATCCACCCA
>JBNJFN010000399.1:0-3297 GCA_051746885.1 Bacteroidota bacterium
TCCAAAATTATAAAACATTGGATGAAAATTTTTATTTCATGAAAAAATAAAAGGCTGTCTGGGAAGACAGCCTTTTATTCAGTAAGAGTTATTCTTATTTATTTCACCTCTTCAAAATCTACATCGGTTACTTCCCCATCGTCATTATCGTTTTTGCCTGAGGAAGAACCTTGTTGTTGTCCTGAGCTTTCCTGGCCTCCTGTGGTTTGCTGACCACCGCCAGCTTGCTGCTGTGCATTATAGATTTCCTGAGAAGCTGCATGCCATGCATTATTCAGATCTTCCATCCGCTGATCAAGCTCATCGTATTTTTCATTCTTATGAGCCTCTTTCAATGCATCCAGTGCATCCTGTATCGGTTTTTTCTTATCTTCGGAGATCTTGTCACCGAATTCATTTAACTGTTTTTCAGTCTGGAAGATCAGGCTGTCTGCCTTGTTATACTTCTCAGCCTGTTCTTTTTTCTCCTTATCTTCTTCTTCGTGTTGTTTGGCTTCTTCTTTCATTTTTTCTATTTCTTGCTCGCTCAATCCTGAAGAAGCTTCAATTCTGATGCTTTGTTCTTTTCCGGTTGATTTATCTTTGGCTGATACGTTCAGTATTCCGTTGGCATCGATATCGAAGGTTACCTCAATTTGAGGAACGCCTCTTGGTGCCGGTGGAATACCATCCAGATGGAAACGGCCAATGGACTTATTGTCTTTAGCCATGGGTCTTTCCCCTTGCAATACGTGAATTTCAACCGATGACTGGTTATCTGCTGCTGTTGTAAACACCTCAGATTTTCTGGTTGGAATTGTGGTATTGGCTTCTATCAGTTTGGTGAATACACCGCCCATGGTTTCAATACCCAGTGAAAGCGGAGTAACGTCAAGCAGAAGTACGTCTTTTACATCTCCACCCAATACGCCGCCTTGGATGGCTGCACCAATGGCCACAACTTCATCCGGATTAACTCCTTTCGAGGGTTTTTTGCCGAAAATTTGTTCAACGGTTTGTTGAATGGCCGGAATCCGTGTTGAACCTCCAACCAGAATGACCTCATCTATATCCTTGGCTTCAGAACCGGCATCGCTCAAAGCTTTCTTACAAGGCTCAACAGTTCGTTGTACCAGATGATCTACCAGTTGCTCAAATTTGGATCTTGATAGTTTTTTTACAAGGTGTTTGGGTACACCTTCAACCGGCATAATGTATGGGAGATTGATTTCCGTATTGGTTGCGCTGGACAGTTCGATTTTTGCTTTTTCAGCGGCTTCTTTCAGTCGTTGGACGGCCATCGGATCTTGTTTCAGATCTACTCCTTCATCCTTTTTAAATTCATCGGCAAGCCAGTCAATCAGTACCTGATCGAAATCATCGCCGCCCAGGTGCGTATCTCCGTAAGTGGATTTTACTTCAAAAACGCCTTCACCCAACTCTAGGATGGAAATATCAAACGTACCACCACCTAAGTCAAATACTGCAACACGTTGGTCTTTATCCTGCTTGTCCAGCCCGTATGCCAGTGAAGCGGCGGTAGGTTCATTAATGATACGTTTGACCTCCAGTCCGGCAATTTCACCGGCTTCCTTGGTTGCCTGTCTTTGTGAGTCGTTAAAATAAGCGGGTACCGTAACAACAGCTTCAGTTACCTCTTGCCCCAGGTAGTCTTCAGCAGTTTTTTTCATCTTCTGCAATACCATGGCGGATATCTCCTGGGGAGTATATTTCCTGTCTTCAATCTTGATACGGGGCATATTGTTGTCACCCTTCACAACTTCGTAAGATACCCGGTTAACTTCTTTCTGTACTTCATCAAAGCTATTTCCCATGAATCGCTTAATGGAAGAAACTGTATTCTGTGAATTTGTTATGGCTTGCCTTTTGGCCGGATCGCCTATTTTTCTTTCACCGTTTTCCACAAATGCTACCATAGAGGGAGTAGTTCTTTTTCCCTCACTATTAGGAATAACAACCGGTTCGTTGCCCTCCATTACAGCGACACATGAGTTGGTAGTTCCTAAGTCTATTCCTATAATTTTACCCATTTTTTTCTATTTATTTTTGATTCAACTTTTTATTTTCTGTTGTGAGTTTGATCAATGATTGTGCCATATTTTTTTGTATTTTAAATTTGATGTAAAATATATTGATATACAGAGATATGTCTCTTGTTTTGCAATTCAGTGACAAACTGTCATAACTTGAATGGAAATATTCTTATAATCGGTTGGTTTTATTTATAGATTTGTCGGAAGAATTGAATTATAAATTTTACGAGATATGTCATCGACAAAAAAGATTAAAAAAGTAACCACCCATGTGTTACATGAGATGAAGCTCAGGAAGGAAAAGATATCCATGCTTACTGCTTACGATTATTCTATGGCACGTATACTGGATAAGGCTGAAATTGATGTAATCCTTGTAGGGGACTCTGCATCGAATGTGATGGCCGGTAATGAAACCACCCTGCCGATTACCCTGGATGAAATGATTTACCATGCAAAATCCGTTGTAAGGGCTGTGAAGAGAGCTTTTGTAACTATTGACCTCCCCTTTGGTTCATATCAGGGGAATTCTAAAGAAGCACTAATGTCGGCAATCCGTATAATGAAAGAGACCGGTGGACATGCAGTGAAAATGGAGGGTGGAAGAGAAATAGAAGAATCGGTGAAACGCATTCTTTCCGCTGGTATTCCTGTTATGGGGCATTTGGGTTTAACTCCCCAGTCTATTCATAAATTTGGCACTTATGTGGTCAGGGCCACAAAAGAGGACGAAGCCAAAAAGCTTATTGAAGATGCCCATATTCTGGAAAATGCAGGGTGTTTTGCATTGGTTTTGGAGAAAGTTCCCGCCAAACTTGCAGGCAGAATTGCTGAAGAATTGACAATTCCTGTTATTGGTATAGGAGCCGGAAAATACGTGGATGGCCAGGTTTTGGTTCTGCATGATATGCTGGGCATTAATCAGGACTTTTCTCCTAGGTTTTTGCGTCGTTATCACAATTTGTATGAAGAGGTGCTGGGTTCGGTGCAGACCTATATTCAGGATGTAAAAAATGAAGATTTTCCAAATGAGAATGAACAGTATTAAAGAACAAGTTTTATGGAAGTCCTGTATGAGGACAATCATCTTATAGCAGTAAACAAAAACAATAATGACCTGGTCCAGGGAGACCACACAGGTGATGAATCTCTTGATCAACAGGTCAAACAATATTTAAAGGATAAGTACCGCAAACCAGGCAATGTTTTTTTAGGTGTTACCCATCGGTTGGACAGACCAGTGAGTGGAGCCGTGCTTTTTGCA
>JBNJFN010000400.1:0-3272 GCA_051746885.1 Bacteroidota bacterium
AGCCTCTACAGGATATTTCATCTATGGTATTCTACAGGCAACATCAACAACCTGTAAAAATTTTCCCTGGATTTTTGTAACTATAAAAAAAACATTACTTTTGCAGTCCTGTAAAGTATTAGGAGAATTCTTAAAAATCAGTTGTGATGAAAAGGACATTTCAGCCATCAAACAAGAAAAGAAGGAACAAACACGGTTTTAGAAAGAGAATGAAAACCAGAGACGGAAGGAAAGTGCTGTCTCGCAGAAGAGCAAAAGGTAGAAAACGATTGACCGTTTCTGACGAGATACCTAAGAAATAATTAGAAGCCACACACAATACCAGAAAGAAGTAAAAGGCGGTGTCAGTCTTTTACTTTTTTTTATTTATGAACAAAATTTTATCTTTGCTAACTCGTTATTTTGACTAATTTACAAACGTGACTAATGAATCTTCTGCAGTTTATTTTAACAAAGGATTTTTTAAAACACTTGATTATCGCTGTAGTAGTTGCTATCGTTATTGTTTCCTCATCATTCATTTTTCTTAATGTTTATACCCAACACGGGGATTCCTTTCCCCTGCCGGATTTAAAAAAAATGACACTGGAAGAGGCTGAACAGGTTGCAGAAAATCAAGATCTTGAAGTTGAGGTTGTCGATTCGGTATATCAGGATGACTGGCCAAAAGGTACGGTTGTAAAACAGAATCCTCCACCAGAATTTAATGTAAAGGAGGGGAGAACAATTTTTCTTACGATGAATGCCACTACCAAGGAAATGGTTCAAATGCCCAATGTGGTTGGGGTTTCCCATCGTCATGCCAAAGCCATACTGAATAATTCCGGTTTAAAGGTTGGTAAGCTTATTCATGTGCCTGACATAGCCATTAACAATGTATTGGAACAAAAAGTGGATAACGAGGAAATTGAAGCAGGAGAACTTGTTCCAAAAGGGACTGAAGTGGATCTGGAGGTTGGCAAAGGAAGCAATCAAAGAACCGGTATTCCCGATTTGGTTGGTTCTCATTGGGATGAGGCAGAAGACAGGATTATTCAAAAATCCATGAATGTGGGAGCCATCAGACCGGATACCACTATCAACAGTGAGGAGGATTCATCAGAAGCCTTTGTGTGGCAGCAATATCCCCCTTATGAGGAAGACAAACAGATAAGACTTGGGACCTATATCGATTTATGGATCACGGTGGATTCCTCAAAGCTTCTGGGAGCCGATACAACTCTAATTAAACCCAAGCTGAATGAAGGCGATTCATTACAGTAGCATTGTGACGATCTTATGTTTTATGATCTTTTTATCTCCCTCATCGTTGCATTCGCAGGAGGTTTTGATGGGAGTGGGTTCTTCCCGCCAATTGCAAAAATCAGCGGCACAAAAAACTTCTTATCCGGATACCCTTTCGCTTCCATTTATTGACGATTTTGCCCGTGGAGTTGGCTATCCTTTTGATGGTTTGTGGGAGGATAATGATGCGTATATGAATTATCAATATCCCGTGGATCCTCCTTCTATAGGAGTAGTTACAATGGATGCCCTCAATGGTGAGGGTATGCTGTATCCCAATGCCAATAGTACGGGGTTTGAGGCGGATAAATTGACCTCCAAACCCATCGATCTTGAGTTGCAGCCTTCAGACTCGGTTTATCTGAGTTTTTACTACCAACCTGGAGGCAGAGGTGACACCTTGGGTGGTGAATTCCAGGATTCTCTTGTTTTACAGTATTATTCTCCGGATTCTTTACGTTGGCAAAGTATATGGAGCGTATCTTACAGCGAAGAAGATACCTTGTATAAGCGGAATTATTTATCAGGGACCACCAATAAGATTTATACCGGTTCCCTCGGCCATCGGAAATTTTATCAGGCCATTGTGCCGGTTACAAAGGAAAAGCATCTGAGAAAAGGGTTTCGCTTTAGATTCCGGAATTATGCCAGTCTGTCAGACCCCAATGATATTCCCAGTATGGCCGGTAATATTGACCACTGGCACCTGGATTTTATACGGCTGGATAAAAACCGTACACATCGTGATACCATAATCAATGATATTGCTTTCGTTAAACCTCTGGAATCCCTGTTGATCAATTATGAATCGGTGCCCTGGGAACATTGGCTGGATGCGAAAGACCGCGAAATGGGGAACAACCTTTATATTACCTATAGAAATCTTGGAGATAAAGTATGGAACATTTCAAGGGAGTTTGAAATAATTGACAGAATGTGGAATAACGAAACCGAAACCTTTACCGGGGGAACAGGGGATGACATTCCCCCTTACACCAGTGAAACTTATCCACGGGATATTGATTATATTTTTCCAGATAACGGCCGTGATTCAGCCCTTTTTGAGATCAAGAGCTATCTGGTGACCGATACCCTCAGCGAACGGGCCCCGTATCGATGGAACGATACCATTCGGTATTTTCAGAAATTTTACAATTATTATGCATATGACGACGGTACCGCCGAAAATGGATACGGAATACCGGGTGAGGGTTCTGAGAATTCCCGTGTAGCCATTCGCTTCAGAAATTATACTCCGGATTCGCTTCAGGCCATTCAGATCTACTTCAATCAAACCCTTGACAATGCCAGCAAAAATAGTTTTAAGCTCGTGGTATGGGAGGATGACAACGGAAAACCCGGGCGGGTGATCTATGAACAGCAGGGTCTTAAGCCGGTATATGAAGACAGCGTGAATCAGTTTCATAATTATATATTGAAAGAAAAACCCTTCCTGGAAGCAGGCTATTTTTTTATCGGTTATCAGAAGTACAGCATAGATATGCTGAACGTTGGCTTTGATGTTAACAATGTCAATAATGATAAAATGTTTTACAACATAGCCGGTACGTGGAACCCTTCCGAATTGAAGGGTACCCTAATGATGAGACCCGTTTTTGGAGATCATATTGAATATACAGAAACTTCCTCAGATGAGGAATCCAATCCCTCCCAACCCGAAACAGGGTTCGATATTTATCCCAATCCCGCAAAAAACAAACTAAATGTTGATCTGGAGGAGAATAATTACGACGATTTTACCTATTCCATATTTGACGTTCAGGGCCGTGCTGTGATAAAAGAAAGGAAATTGAAGCGAACCGTTCATTTGGAGAATCTTTCGCCCGGTATGTACCTTTTGAAGCTAAAAAACAGGCTGAACCATTCCGTAGAGGTTAAAAAGTTTTTGATAAGCCGATAGAAAGCCCATGCATAATGATAATAACGAAAATACCAACAGCCGGGAATTGTATGAACATTATCGTTTG
>JBNJFN010000401.1:0-3257 GCA_051746885.1 Bacteroidota bacterium
CCTCTTTCCAATAAATTAAGCGATAAACTGCCACTGTTCATAACAGGTTTCGCTTCCCTATTCATTGTCGTATGTGTTTCGTCACTGAATATTAATGTATTATAATTTTTGCCTTCAGTTAAAAAATCCAATGGAATATTTACAGTTCGTGCTGCATCCGTCATACCACCAATATACCAATCTTCACCGTTTCTGCGTGCTATAACAATATGACTGGCAGGCATCCCTTCTACATATTTTGTTTCATCCCAATTGGACGGAATATCTTTGATCAGTTCCCTTCCCGGCCAGTCAAGTAGTTTTTGTCCGTGTTCTGCATAAATCATTAACCCGGCTTCATAAACTATGGGCATGGCCAACTGGTAGGCATGTGTACCGGGAGATCTTTCAAAATGAATGACTGTATAACTTACAGGCCCCATTACGTTTCTAACGTATGGAATGGTAAGATCGTTGGAGGCTGGTTTTGTTTTTCTTTCCATGCCGTCAACACCTTCAAGCGTCATCAGGTTAGGATATTGTCTGCGTTCGCCAGTTGGAATGGTGTTTCCATGTAATTCAAGGAGAAATGAGTATTCTATTCCCAAATCAAAAATCCAGTCTCTCATCCGCAAACTTTGTTGGGTGTCTTCATAGTCTCTCCATTCACGAGGATTCTCACTGAGTGTGTTATTATCAAAAAAGTCAATTTTTGCACCTTTCAGGCCCCAGTCAGAATACTGCCCCATTGTTGTATCAGCTTTTTCACGGGTATCGAATTCACGAGTATGCGCCCATCCAATTACACCAACATTTTTAGAATCAGCATATTCAACCACATTTAAAACAGAATCACTTCCTCCCCAGCGCCGTGCAAAACCTGCATCAGCCATATAATATTCCCAGCCCATATCAGCAACTGCATCAATCCACATCCTCGGTTTATCGCCATCTCGTGCAATATAATCCCACATTACGCGGCCAGGTCGCACCCAACCTTTAATTGTACCATCTGGGTTCAGGTATGCAGGATTTGTGGGAGGATTTAAATTCTCGGGCAGATAGGATTCCACAATTTTCCCCGGATTATCAGGGGAAATGATTACCATCCTCCAGGGAGAATTAAAAGGAAGGGCTGACCGCACAGGTCCGATTTTTTCTTGATCTAACGGGAAACTATAAATGAATGAGGAACCTGAACGTTGAAGATGGGGTTGAATGTAATTCCCATAGGTTGCTGCCTGACCCATCAACACAAAGTGGTTTTTGTCCTGAACATGTGCCAGTACAGGATTTGACATTCGTTCACCGTCAATAGGACCAAGTGCACCCTCGTATCCATACCTGTTGGGATGATTTTGACCATAATAAGTGAAATTTTCACCTGAAAGGTTTATGGAACTGATTTCACCGCTGAATTCAATTTCGCCTTCTCCGGGTATTTCATAACTGAATGCTATACCATCATTGTAAACCCGAAAAAGCAGGTTTAAATCCTGTCCTTCTTTACTCAAAATAATCTTTTGTTCATTTGCATAGTTCCGGTAGGTTGAAGCTTTTCCCTGGGGAAGCTGATACGTTTCATCAATTGTTTGTTCCGAATACCCTTCAAGTTTCATTTCCGATGTAAATTCCCCACGGCTGGTAGAAATTCCAATCGGACTTGATGAAACAATTTCCTGATTCCTGCTCTGTACCGTATAGTTGATGGTTCCCAGTTCTTTATCGAATTTCAGGTTGGCTGTAATTTGGCCATCAGGAGAAGCTACTGTAAAATCAGATTTTGGAGAACAAGCTCCAATAAAACAAACCAACAAAAAAGTTAATAGCCTGTAAATAGATTTTTTCATGATTAATGATTTTAATCGTTAATATTGAGTTTAATTTTAAAAATTCCCGTCTAATTCAAGTTTGATAACACTTGCAATTTGGTCCGGAGCTTGCGGTGGTAATTTTAATAGGAGTCCTTCTCCGGTTGTTGTAGTTTTTATTTTTTTGTTAGTGGCTAACAACCTGGCTGATCGAATCTTACTTTTCATTTCAGAAACAATTAGTTCTCCATTTTCGGGCCAGTCAAATACTGAAAGATAAAGGACTGTTTTTCCTTTTTCTGTCTTTTTTGTACATCTTCCCCACGGCAACACACCAAAAGGACTTGCCTGGGTTCCGTAAATCGATTCACCGTTTAAATCCATCCAGTTTCCAATTTCCTTTAACCGCTGAATGCTTTCATCTGGAAATGTTCCATCGGGTTTTGGACCGACATTCAATAAATAATTCCCGCCTTTTGAAGCAATATCAATCAAATTATGAATTAATGTTTCAGTAGATTTCCATTTGTTGTCGTCTCGCCATCCCCAGGAACCATTCATAGTCATGCAGGTTTCCCAGTTGGAGCCTTCCATCTCTTTCTGGTCGGGAATTTTTTGTTCAGGAGTTTTTGTGTCACCTGGAAAATTGGGACGTTTCAGCCGGTCATTGGTGATGATTTGCGGTTGAAGTTTTAATAACTCCTGTAATTTGAGGGCTGCTTCATCAGTCATACGGGTAGGTGTATCCCACCAGAGCACAGCAATTTCTCCATAATTTGAAAGAATTTCCCGGACTTGAGGAACAGCCACCCGGTCAATATATTCATCAAAAGTTACCGAACTTTGAATGGGGTCCCAGTGCCCCTGGTTTTCGGCTGTATATTTATCAATTCTTGCAGAATCAGGATTAGGCCATCCTTCACTCATTACTTTTCGGGCAACAGAGCCACCCGGATTAGTCCAGTCCTGAGCCTGTGAATAATAAAAACCTAATTTTATACCATGCTTTTTACAAGCCTCGGCAAGAGGTTTCAACAGGTCTTTGCCGTAAGGCGTTGCATCCACTACGTTCCAGTCGCTGGCTTTACTTTCGAACAAGGCAAATCCGTCGTGATGTTTCGACGTAATAATCAGGTATTTCATTCCGGCATCCTTAGCCATTTTCACCCAGGAATCCGGATCGTAGTTTACCGGATTAAATTCTTTAGCCTTTTCTCTGTATTCAGTCACGGGAATTTTGCAGCGGTTCATTATCCATTCTGCTCCTCCCCGGGCCTGTTCATGTCCGTTATACTGTCCTGCATACAACGCATAAACTCCCCAATGGATAAACATACCAAACCGGGCCTCGTGCCACCAGGCAAGCCGTTCTTCGGCAGTCAGTTTTTTGTTTGATTCTAATTTTTGCGTATGTGCCGGGCCTGCCATTAAAATTGCAGTTACAATTAGGATAAATACTCGTTTCAT
>JBNJFN010000402.1:0-3242 GCA_051746885.1 Bacteroidota bacterium
CTTGTCCGGACCGCATTCCATCGGGGCCAAAAAAAGCTTCACAATAAAATTGTGAAGCTAAGGATTTTAAATGGATAATATATAAACTTATATAAATCTATACTCGTTTAACATTTACCGCATATAACCCTTTTTCTCCCTCTTTCGGTTCAAAAGTCACTTCGTCGTCTTCTTGAATATTATCAATAAGATCTGATACATGCACGAAGTATTCATTGTCTGACTCTGAGTCTTTAATGAATCCAAATTTTTTGACTTCATTAAAAAATTTAACTGTTCCTTCTTTCATAATGTAATTTAATTAAAATGTTCTGGGCACAAATATACAGTTATTCAATATATTGAACAAATTTTCATGAAAAAGTTTAAAAATTTCTTTTTCTTCAAGGCATCAATGGGTTATAAAATTCCGTTTTAAAAACTGATGGCTTGGGCTCTAACTTTATTGAAGCTTTTTTTGATTGTTGTACCCAATATAATAAGACAAAAAATTTTCTTACATTTGATAACAAAGTTCAATTCCTCCTAAAGTTCCACAAAGTACTCAATTTCGAAATGATTTGCTATGATCAACAATAAAAAAGTCAATCAACCCGGAGAATTCGAAGATTACCTGATCCAAGGGAGCCGTAACAGCTATGATTGCAGTGGTGTTACCTTCAAATGTGAAATGGATTTATCGGGAAGGGAATTCGAAAATGTTTATTTCCAAAATGCGGTGTTTGAAAAGAAGGTATCTTTTAAAAATTCCACCTTTTCCGGAAATGCAGAATTTATAGCAGCTGAGTTTTCAGATGAAGCTGAGTTTTGGAAAACCCGGTTTATGGGATTTGCCAAATTCTGGAAGGCTCGGTTCTCAGGACATGCTAACTTCACAGAATCCCGGTTTCTGGGAAATACTGACTTTCTGGAGGCTCAATTTTCAGGAAATGCAAAATTCTGGAAAGCCATTTTTTCGGAGAATGCTGATTTTATAGGAACTCAGTTTTCAGGAAACGCCATTTTTTTACTATCCCAATTTTCAGGAGATGCCAACTTTACCGAAGCTCATTTTTCAGAAATTGCTGATTTTTCAGGGGCAAAGCTTTCAGGCAATACCAAGTCAAGATTTTTAGGAATTACGAATTTTAGAGGAGCCCGGTTTTCAGGGGATGCTGAATTCTGGAAATCTCAGTTTTTGGGAAATGCCAACTTTTCAAGAGCAACCTTTTCGGGGATTGCTGAATTTTCAGAAGCTTCCTTTTCAGGAATCACTGACTTCTCTGAAACCACCTTTTTTTCAGCAGATTTTAGCAATACAGTTTTTGACCCAAATTCTTAAAGTAGGGTCCACTCCATATGGGAGCTAGTAAATCCTCATTTCACTCTGGCCGTCCAGTTTTCTATTGACTTATTCTTATCACGGATCTGTACTTTACCCATTATCTGTCTCTCTTCCACCCGGCCATTGTATACATATTTGGTATCAGTAGATGGATTAACTGCTGTAAAAGCAATCCGTTTCCCTGTAAGCCCGCTTTTTTCAATTTGCAGTTCAACATTCCCTGCATGTATTGTAAGATCGATCTCCTGAAATTTTTGTTCGGCGGTCATTGTAAATTTTTTTCCGTTTGACTCCCACTGCCATTGACCTTCAACCTTTGCCGGAACAACCCAGTAATAAATATCCGTAGTTTTAAAACCCAAAGGCCCGTTCAATTCCACCCCATCCAGTTCAATACCGAGGTTATTTAATTTTATATGATTGTTCACCATCCAGTCGCTCAAGTCAAAATCTGAAGTGTCTACTGTCATGGATCTATCCTTCGCCCAGCTTTTGAGGGAAAAATCCCCGGCACTTTCTTTTACGAGGCTGTCTCCATTCCGGTCTCCTGGTAAATAGCCGCGATTGTTTAGACTTACGCGTTTATCAGGTTTCCAGTCTCCCATGTCAAAATTATGAGATACAATCTTTGTTCCCGGTTCCAGGCTATCCAGGAGTATCGGCCGGAGTTTAAGATTTATGGATCTCAACAGAAACATAGTGATCACATTGGCCCTGCTGAAATCGGATTTAAATATATCTTGCTGCAGAAACATGACTCTATCTTGTACACCGGCCTGACGGGCATTTTCTTCAGCCTCCCGAATACGCTCAGGATTCAGGTCCAAACCATGACCAAATGCCCCACGCTGAGCTGCGCTCACTACAATGCGGCCATCACCACAGCCCAGATCAATTACATAATCATCATCCCCAACATTGGCTACATCCAGCATCTTTTTTACAACGCTAGGAGGTGTAGATACATAAGGAACATCCAGTTCCTGGGCATTTGAATGAGGATATAGAAAAAACATCAGGATGAGGGTCATTCCGGCCATTCGATATAATTTACTGCCTGGGATCAGAACCTTAACTACTCGGTTGTATAATAATTTCGCGGTATGTGCTTTCATACAAGTTTATATTTTACTAATCAATATTATGACTAAAATTCAATCCCGCAATAATACCAATCATAGGTCAAATATTAAAAATATATACTTATAAATTTCGCGATATCCATTTTTTCCTTAAAACCGCACAGATAAATCAAAACAAAATCTTGGTCTTTCCATAAAGATATATTAAATTTAACCATTTGAATTTATGATGGATATTTGCTCAATCAATTGAAATTGAATTCATGCTCCAAAGGTTTCTGATTTTTATGAAAGATAAAACAATGGAGTGTAGATAGTAAACATAATAAAAACAAAGCGTTATGAAAAGATTGCCTTTTAAAAGCTGGATTCTGATTATTATTGCCGCCCTGATCGCGGGGGGTATTTATTGGTATTACGCTCCTAGCGGTTCTGCGCGTAAGGCGCAGCAAATATTGGAAAAAACCGGTATAGAAGGGGGATTAGTCGTCCACCTGGGCTGTGATAACGGCAAATTGACCGCAGGCCTTCATGCCAATGACCGGTATTTGGTCCACGGCCTTGCAAAAGACAAAAAAGCCGCAGAGAAGGCACGCAGTTACATTCACAGCGAGGACCTTTACGGATCGGTGACCGTAGAACAATGGGACAACGATAAACTCCCCTACACGGACAATCTGGTCAATCTTTTGGTAGCTGAAGACATGAATGGAGTTTCCATGAACGAGGTAATGCGAGTTCTCTCTCCCAATGGCATAGCCTATATCAAAGAAGACGGGCAGTGGCAGAAAAAGGAAAAAACCCGGCCTGACAACATCGATGAGTGGACCCACAAT
>JBNJFN010000403.1:0-2014 GCA_051746885.1 Bacteroidota bacterium
TGTTCCGGCTGTCGGAGGACGTGATGAAAACACCTCCCCAATGGATTTCTCCGTCTTCATTGGAGCTGGTCAGGGTGATCCGGTTATCAGAAGTTCCTTCTGCTATCAGGGCGCCATCCTTCACATTCATAAACACATCTTCATCAAAATGGATCGTTACACCAGGCTCAATCGTTAATTCGGCATTTACATCAATGTTGCCTGTTACATGGTAGTCGGGAGTTTCCGAGTCGCTAAGCCGGTCTGTCCACGTGGTTTCTTCATCTATTTCACCGGAAACCTCCTTTGGCGAAGTAATTGTCGCGGTAACTGTCACGTCATCGGTGTCTTCCTGTTCACCATTGGTTATGGTAAGTTCAACCACGTAATCGCCTTCCTCATCAGGTGTGAATGAGGGCTCAGCGGTATTGGCATCCTTTAGTTCCGCTGAACTTTCATCAGGTGTGGAGGAGAAACTCCATTCAAAATCAAAATCTCCTTCTGAAGCGCTTGAATTGCTTCCGTCTAAAACAACTTCTTCTCCTACTTCTGCGTTCATATCATCGCCGGCATCAGCTTCCAGGGTAACTGAGGGTTCAGTGGAATCATCATCTTCTTCTTCGCAGGAAGTTACGACTATAGAGATAGCCATCAATAGTAAAGGTAGATACAACAAGTTTTTAAAATTCATAAGCTTAAGTTTTTGATTATTATTTATATATTATGTGTGATAAAACTACAAAAATTAGCCCGAAAATTAAGTTGATATTAAAGATTTTCTTTGTATCCAACAGATAAACAGTGCTAAATACTTCCCCATCAGTCAGGTTCTTTAAATACTTCAATCGTCTTGTCATTTTTATGACCAATGCAGAAGAGATATCCATAATTTTGGCTGTCAAGACTTACAAAATATTTACGAAAATATAATTTACAAGTTATATTTTTAATTTAAAATTTTACCCGTTACTGCAGTAGCACCTTTAAAGACAATCTTGTTCTCTGTTAAACTGGTTTTTTTCTCCTTATAAAACTGCTGATTTAATGATCTGCTGGAGGCTTAAGTATGTTAAGGAGTATTTCACCCCAAAGCGGTAATCCATGGAAATACTTTCTATTTACTATCGGCCGGTTCTTTTGAGTTCTCCAGCTCTGACTCTAATTTAAGATGAATTTCCTTTGAATCTTTCGGCTCGGGAATGGCATACCAGAGACTGTCGATCTCGACATTCTCTATTTCCAAAACCAATTTTTCAAATTTATCAGGTGATAAGGAGGTCAGCTCCCAACCTTGATTATTCAAAAAATCAGGAGGGATATTGTGGCGTATGTTCTTTTTGGCAAGATCAAAAAAATGTCCGATGTTTATAAGGGTATTTATAAGGGTCTGCGGTTTGAGGGCTTGATGAATGATTGCGTCAATAACCTGCTGTTGGCGTTTCATACGCCCAAAATCTCCTTCATCATCAAATCGGAATCTTACGTACAATAGCGCAGTTTCGCCGTCCATCACCTGAGGTCCCTCTTCTATGCTTTTCGCCCATGATGCAATTGACTCGTCAGCATCTATTTCGATCTTGCCCATAAAATCAATTATATCGGCAAAAGCTTTAAAGTTGCATGCAATGTAGTAATCAACCGGAAATTCCCAAAAGTTCTCTACAATTCTTATGGAGACTTCGGGTCCATACGCATAGGCATGATTCAGTTTTTCAAAACGATCCGGACGAGTTTCAACCCGCAAGTCGCGTGGAATGGATAGAGCTGTGATCTTACCTGTCTTTGTGTTCAGCAGGAGAAGCAACAACGCATCTGACCGTCCGGGATCATCCATGTCTTCTACCCCTTTCAGTCCTTGCTGATCTACAATAAGCACAAGAATAGAGATCAGGTTCTCGCCCGTTTCAGGAATATTTTCATTCCGCCGAATCTCTTCTGTTTCACGATAAGTTTCATTCCAGGCGTCAACAGCGCCTCTGTAGGCATATACACCAAAAAAGATCAGTGCAGTAATTATAACAAGCAGTGTAAGAAG
>JBNJFN010000403.1:2114-3227 GCA_051746885.1 Bacteroidota bacterium
CATATTGGTGATAATTGATCTCAGAAGTGTTTGATCCATAAAATCACTCATCAAGGAGCTGCATTTGATCATCAAGGAAAGATAAACAGCCATTGATCTAAACAAAATTTTTATTTCATGTGTTTGTTGTAACAAAATTTTTCCATGAAAGACCTTTATATCCATAAGCAAATTATTCATTGTAAGGAATTTTCAGTAGAGAAATACCTCACCGAGGTAAACAAAGAAGCTTTATTGACCCCGGAAGAGGAAGTGGAACTGACAAGGAGGATCAGAAAAAACGATCAGCAGGCTTTGGAAAAACTGGTCAGAGCCAATCTTCGCTTCGTTGTATCAGTGGCGAAAACATACCAGCTCCGGGGTGTAAGCCTCCTTGATCTGATTAATGAAGGTAATATCGGACTTATTAAAGCAGCCCAAAAGTTTGATGAGACTAAGGGATTCAGGTTTATCTCCTATGCTGTTTGGTGGATCAGACAATCCATCATACAGGCTATAGCTGAGCAGGGAAGAACAGTTAGATTGCCCTTGAATATGGTTAGAAAAATAACCCAAATCAATAAAACATTTTCTGAGTTTGAACTTAAATACGAAAGAGAACCCTCTTCAGAAGAAATAGCCAAACCTCTGGAATGTACATCTAAGAGTGTTAAACAATGCTGGATAAACTCCCATAAATCGATTTCGATTGATGCCCCATTAGATGAAGAGGAAGAAAACACCATGTCTGATACAATGAAAAGCGGTGATTATCCTCCTGACGAAAGGCTCATTAATGAGTCACTCAATCAAGACATTGAGGGAATTCTTTCTTCGCTTCTTACGGAAAAAGAAGAGAAGATTATTCGTTTGTATTTTGGATTGGGAGTGGAATCTAATTTTTCCCTGAAAGAAGTTGCAAAAAGAAGCAATCTAACAACAGAGAGGGTAAGGCAAATCAAAGCCAAAGCCATCAAAAAGCTCAAAAACAATAATGAAAGCAAAAGGTTGAAAGCCTATCTGGGTTGAAGTATTTTTTATTCGGCCTGTTAAAATGTTAACTCACCCAAAGTGATAAGCAAATAAAAATCAATAATAACTATTGGTATAACAGGATTTTAGTTATTTTGGTTT
>JBNJFN010000404.1:0-3211 GCA_051746885.1 Bacteroidota bacterium
TTTAAGACGTTCAGGACGTCTGAATTTCCATTCGGACGAAACTGACATCCGATTTCCTTTTGAAAGTTTGACATTGGGTTGCACCCGCGCTGATAACTTTTCTTTTTTGATAGAATCGCAAAAAAACTTAGTTTAGCAGAAAAGGTAAAAGGCTGCATGCATCAGCACAAAAAACAGTTTTTAATCGTGATTCCCGAATTGAGAGTATTAATTATATAAATACGTTATGACCGCAGTTTCTGGTCTTAAAGATCGAATCATTACCAATTGTTTACACTCAACTTGACCGGAATTGAATTGCTTCATCATTTGGTTGTAAATTTTCAGAAGTTGATTAATTTATTTTGGTTTATTATACTGAATCATTATGAGAGCCCATTCATTCCCTTTTCTTCGCTTGAATAAAGATGAAAACACAAAATATATTTGGGTTATCTTTTTTCTCTTATATCTTTTTTTACCGGTTAAAAGTAGCTCGATTGACGGGATTGGTTATGCTGCTATGGTTAAGCAAAACCAAATGATCTTTTTGCCTCATCATTTATTGTATAACTGGTTGGGTAAAATATGGATTGATTTTTTTCATTTTTTTGGGGAAGATGATGTTTTAGGCTCTCTTAAAGTAATGAACGCATTTACCGCAGCCTTATCCCTTTTGGTCCTTGATCTTATTTTGAAAAGCCGGGGGGTGGAAGCCAAAAGAAGGTTATTATGGGTCTTGTTGACTGGCTCTAGTTGGTGTGTGATGCGGTTTGCAACAGAAAATGAAACCTATTTGGTTCCTGTTCTTTTTTCTTTAATTGGGAGTTTGTGGTTCAGTCGGTTTTTGTCAGTTAGGAAAAATAAATATCTAATATATTCCGGATTTTTTGCTGCCCTGGCAACTCTGTTTCATCAGCTTCATTTTTTTTGGTGGTTGGCCTTACTTGCAGGTGTCTTTCTCAAGGGAGATTCTTTAAGGGGACTGATACGTTATGTTTTACCGGCCATTATAGTACCTGTTACATATGGATTGGTTTTGGTGTTTTATTACGAGACTTCTTTCTCGTTTCCAAATTTTATCGAATTTGTTTTTGATAATTACTACAACAATAAAGCTGACATTTCATTTGGGAAAGCTAGTTTTTTATTGACACCAGTAGGTTTTATAAGGGCTTTTATTCAAGTGCATGGTTATATTTTTAACTATTCTTCCCATTTTTTTGGATTGATTTTGATTGGTGCGGGGATTGGCATTTTTTTGTTTATTCTCTCTGTTTTTGATTTAAAGCTGCTATCATTCCGTAGATCTTCTCTCAAATCAGTATTTGTTCTCATTCATATTTTTGCTTTTATTTTGCATCTTTTCTTTGCTTTTGTATCTGATGGGAATGCTGAATTCATGGTCATGTTGCCTTTTCTCACTGCCATTGTTTTGTCCGGTTATATGCATAATGATTTAAAATTTTTGACAAAAATTGGTCTCGGGATTTTTTTCTGGAATTTGTTTGTCGCCTTGATACCTTTAGCAAAGAGTGAAATTACCGCTGACAGGATGGTTGCTGAGCATGTTTTGGATAAAAAGAAAGCTGGAGATGATGATTCAGTTTACATTCTGTTCAATCGTCCTAAAGTAGGAAATATAGTAGAATATTGTTCCGGGAATGTCAACTTGGAAAGATTGAAATATATTGACCATTTTAATGATGCTGAAGAGTTGAAAGCAGAAATTGATAGTACTTTAATGAAGGATGGCAGGGTATTTACTGACTGTTACGACCGTCCCTTCACCATTTCCAGAGCTTCCCTTCTTATTGATGTTCCTGAGGGTGTTTTCACAGATTATCAAATGGAGAAGGTAGATTCGGCTGAGACTTTATCAGGAAAATACTATCTCACCAAAATATCAAAATAGCTTTTTTCATGGTAGAAATATGGTTCAAAAGCTCAAACCTCTATTGATAGACACTGAATTTCTCTCCTTAATATTAGTCCAACCTAACCAGGTAATAAATAAATTCCATATTTTTGCGGTTTTTAATTTTAAAATCTAAGCATGAAGCGTTTTCTTTTACTTGTTCTTCCCTTACTGATGGCTATAGCCGTTAGCGGGCAAAATCTTCAGGTGCACTACGACATGGGTGAAGATAGGGGATATGTGACCACCACCCTTGAAATGTTCAAACCCGATAAATGGGGAAGCACCTTTTATTTTGTAGATTTTGATTACGATACATCCGCCGGGGAATCTGTTTCACTTGCCTATATGGAAATTGCCCGGGGACTCCGTTTCTGGGAAACTCCTCTTGAAATTCATTTGGAATACAACGGGGGATTTGGACAGTTCGACTCGGAACCTGTCAACGGTGCTTATCCCATTCATGATGCCTGGCTTTTTGGGGGGCATTATACCTGGAGCAATGATGATTTTTCGAGAAATTTTACGCTTCAGGCCATGTATAAAAACATTCGCAGCAAGCATGACGCTTCTTTTCAGCTTACTGGCATCTGGGATCTTCATTTTGCCGGTCAAAAGTTTTCTTTTACAGGATTTGCCGATTTCTGGAAGGAAGATTTCGAGTTTCAGGAATTTCATGGAGGGGGCACTCCCGATTTAATTGTCACCCATTATGTTTTTCTTGCAGAACCCCAGATTTGGTATAATTTCACGCCTCATTTTTCTATGGGAAGTGAAGTGGAGTTGGCTTCCAATTTCGGAGGACACAGAGGTTTTAAAGTTTCTCCGACCCTTGCCGTGAAATGGAATTTTTAAAAAAGCAATTTGACAGCTCATGTTACGGAATTTTTTCAAACTAAAGGAAAATCAAACCAATGTTCGCACGGAAATTATAGCGGGCATTACGACCTTTATGACAATGGCGTATATCCTTACGGTTAATCCGGATATTCTTTCGGATACCGGGATGGATAAAAATGCCCTGTTTTCAGCTACGGCCGTTTCCGCCATTGTGGGGACTCTTGTAATGGCTTTATGGGCCCGTTTGCCGTTTGCCCTGGCGCCCGGCATGGGGCTCAATGCATTTTTTGCTTTTACCGTTGTTCTGGGAATGGGATATAGTTGGCAATTTGCCCTGACTGCTGTCTTTCTTGAAGGGATCATTTTCTTAATTCTTACGGCTTTCAATATTCGTGAAATCATTGTTAATGCGATCCCTGTTAATTTGAAACATGCCATTTCTGTGGGGATCGGACTTTTTATTGCCTTCATCGG
>JBNJFN010000405.1:0-3204 GCA_051746885.1 Bacteroidota bacterium
GTATCGAATGCGATCCTCCAGTTCGGTTGTATTCATTAAATACCTGACCACTGCTACATTTCTTGCACCTGCTTTCAAAACAGGCTCCAGGGTATCCGGAAAAATGCCTCCAATAGCAACCACCGGAACCTGGGAAAATTGAAGCACCTCGGATAAAGGCTCAGGACCAACGGTAGGATCAGGATTTTCTTTTGTGGTTGTGGAGTAAATGGGTCCGAAACCTATGTAATGCGGATTTTTCTGCAACGCCTCCCTGGCCTGACTTAAAGAATGAGTGGACAAACCTATACCCATATTAGCTCCAACTATCTTTCTGGCTTCTTCTATGGGAAGATCCTCCTGACCCAGATGCAAAAAGTCTGCATCGCACAATAATGCAATGTCAGGCCTGTCGTTAATGACAAAATTGGTGCCGGTATTTCTGGTTATTTCCCTGATTTCCCGGGCTACTTTCAACAGCTCCCTATCGGAAAGATGTTTTTCCCGAAGTTGAAGCATTTCAACTTCATTGCGCACACAAATTTCCGCCATCTCCCGGTAAGGGAGCTGAGGATTTGAAATGATCACGTATAAACCAAAATCATCCATTAGAAAGCTTCTTTTCTATCAGATCGGCTGCCTTTTTGCCTGAAAGCAGCATACCTCCAAAGATCGGCCCCATTCGAAAACTACCTGAAACCCCGTTTGCTGCCATTCCCGAGACGAATAGTCCCGGATAAATCTCTTTCGTATTTTCTACTGTAGTTTTTTCCGCCTCCTCTACTGAAAGAGAACGTTCACCCATTACCTGACCGGTTGCTGTATTGAGTTGTACCTGATTTTTTCGGGCCACAATCCGGGCTACCTCACAATCGTGTCCGCTGCCTTCCAGCACTGCGGATGCAGTAATGGCAAGCGGATCAACATGCAAGCCTTCCCGGTGCACCGGACCCCAGTTGACAACAATACCGCTTACTTTATCATCCCGAATGATCACATCCTCGGCTGAAAAATTATTGAAAACCGTGGTACCGGCTTGCGAACTGTGATATATCAGTGCGGATGTAGCTTCAATAGAATCCACCAGATATTGATCTTCTTTATAATGCTCATGGGAAATGTTCAATTCATCCAGGATTGACAAGGCATCCTTCTGAACAATAATCTGATTGAACATCATGGCTCCACCCCACATTCCGCCACCCGGGGCAAGCTTTCGCTCAAACAGAGCAACTTTCCTCCCACGCTTAGCCAGATAATAAGAGGCTACCAAACCGGAAGGACCTCCACCTACTACTGCTACATCCAGCGAGAGATGATTCTGTAATTTCTTAAAATAAGATTCGACTATACCGTTTGAAATCAGTTCCTCCATAATTCTATAATGTTTTATAACATCAACAATCGTTTCGACGAATTCAACAAAAATAAAGTTTTGTTTGTTTTTAAATATTTTTATTGACAATAAAGTGAGTTAAATGTCAGGGAAGACAGCATGGTTTAAACCTGTATCTCCATTGCATCCTGATATTGAATCTCCTGTTCAGGATAAACTACAACAATATTGGTATTCGGAAACAACTCATCCAATTGATCCGGGATCTGTCTTATATCCTTATTATAAGATAAGGTATGTTTGCGTGCTTTGACAACAACTAACAAGTCCTCCTTTTGTAATTTCCGGGAAATTACATTCAACATATGGACAAAATTTCCTGTCCGGTATACTACATCAAATTCCTTTTTTATATGGGACAAAAATTGTTCAATTGTTTCATGGGTTTGCTGATGACCCCAGTAAATCATTTGGCTGGCTGTATGGGTGGAGATATCACAGATATCTGATACCCATTCATAAAACCCAGCTTCATATTCCGTATTGGCGGGCATCAACACATGGATCTTATTAATCAGATTGGCGGGCGAGATAAGCCGGGTTACATAAACCGTCCTTCCCGTCTTTTGTAACAAATTGTTTAATAAAGAACCAAAAAAGAAATCCCTTGTGGGCGTTTTTTGATGCCATCCGAGCACCACCTTATTAATTCCCAGTTCCTTAATGGCTTTTGAAATTCCGTCGGCCACGTTGGTATCTACGCGGGTAATAATTTTTGCAAAATGATTTGTGGATGAAGCATGTTCTTTGGCCATTTCCAGCATGTTGCTGTAATTTTGAATTTTTTCGTATGCACGGTGATCGTCTTCCACGATATTGATCGGATAGATGGGTTGGTTCGACCGATCATCTTTAACAATGAGGGCGAATGAAACCAGTTTTCTGATGGTGGAGGGATTGGAAACGGGAATTAATATTCTCTCCATACTGGCCTCGGGTATTTTTTCTTCTTTTTCACCTTCCATAGCAATGGCTTTGCCCGATCTTTCAGTAACAAAACTACCGATCAGGCAAGTAATGAGTACAAGAATAATTGTGGCATTCATGGTGGTTTCATGGACCATTTCCATATTAAACCCCACAATAATAACCGCAATAGCAGACGCTGCCCGGGAAGTGGTCAATCCAAAGATCAGGTTGCGCTCATTCACTGTATATAGGAAAGCTTTTTGCGTGATATGGGCAGCCAGATATTTTGTAAACAGGGCTACCACCAGTAAAACAGCGGTAATCCAAAGAATCTCATTGCTTTGAAACAGTACTTTCAGGTTCACCAACATCCCCACACTGATCAGAAAAAAAGGAATAAACAAAGTATGCCCGATAAACATGATGCGGTTCATCAATGGAGAGGTTTTAGGTATCAGGCGGTTTAAAGCCAGACCGGCAAAAAATGCTCCCACAATGGGTTCAACATGAGCAAATTCAGCAATAACTGCTGAAAGGAAAACGATGGTAAGTACAAATACATACTCGAGACTGCTCTGCCCCTCATAATTTTTGAAAAACCAACGGCTTATTCTGGGAAAGACCCAGTTCACCACAAAGACAAATAAAGAAAAATAAACTACAAATTTCACCCAGAATTGAATGCCTATTGCGCCTTCTGCAGATTCTACCAGAATGGCCAGTATCAGCAGTGCAATGGTGTCCGCTATGATGGTTCCGCCAATGCTGGTATTGATCACCCGGTTTCCTGAGATACCCAACCTGCTAACAATGGGATAAGAAACCAATGTATGGGTTGCGATCATACTGCTGATCAACAAGGAGCCCAATAATGAAAAATCAAGCAAAAAGTAAGCCGTTATATAGCTAAATCCAAATGG
>JBNJFN010000406.1:0-3188 GCA_051746885.1 Bacteroidota bacterium
TGAGAATTCACTTTTCCGGAATTCCAGATGTCCCCGTTATTATTAACCATCTTTTGGGAGTCGGTGGCTACCTGTATCTGGTAGGCCGATTGCATGGTTTCCTTATCTTCGTTCTCCACAATCCAGGAGAACTGTGGCTTTTTATCAGTTATGGCCGCATTATCGGGTTGGGTGAGTAATTCCACCATAAGACCCGAAGGAGACGGTAGTTGGTCATTGGTTGGCTGGCAACTGAAAACCAACAGCAACATAAACGGAATGGCTATACAAATTGAAACTTTAATTGATCCCGATATTTTTTTTATTGTCTTCATAAACTGTATTATTAGAATATAATGAATATTATTTTTAGTGTTTGTTTCCATAAAGAACGGTTATTGAAGAATTGCCCCCGCTTCAATCAGCATGGCTCCGCTCAGTTGAGTGGTCAGATCAATTTCATTTTCAGGAGGCGTAGCCCAATGGGTTCCAAACAAAACGGCGGGTTTTCTGGTCCCCTCAAGCCAAAGGGTTTCCGCATTATGTTCAAGAAAATCAACGTAACGTTTGTGATCTGAGTCAGGCAAATCAGAAACCTGAATAAGCTGAGTCAGGTAACGGACAAAAATGCCTTTGAACAATCCCCCATCTCCTCCTTCTTCATCTTTCAGCAGTTGACCGCTGTAATCTGTAAGCGAGTTCAGGGTGTAATCAGCCGTTTTGATGGCATCTTCCAAATAGACAGATTCTCCGGTGATCTTATACAACTCAACGGCTGCTCCTATAAAAGTACCCTGATTGTACGTAAATTTCCAATCTTTATTGATATCTACCTTACCGTCTTCCACATGGGCAGCATCCCATACTGCACCGGAAGCAGAATCCACCAACGTTTCTTTTTCCCATTTATATATCTTCTTGGCCCATTCCAGATCAGTTTCCTGATTTTCCAGTTGATACAAACGAGCTGCCAATATAGCAGCGGGGCCGTTGGAACAAGCATTTTTCGAATGAGGCGTATCTTTTTTCCACATAATCCCTCCCCCGGCAACATCGCTCCACCCGGTTTGTATATCCTTCCAAAGTTCGCGGGCGGCTGTTTTAAATTTATCATCCCCGAGCGTGTTGTAGGCTCGCAGCATAGCCAGGGCGTTCCATTCCATGTCATCAATATAGATGTTATAAAAATCGTCTCCGTTTTTCTGCTTCACCCCATCATACCACTGATTTATATAGCGAACCAGTGAATCTTCTTCTGTACGTTGATAAGCATCCAGCAATACATCCAATGCATGTGCCTGCGGCCAGTAATGGAACTCTTCATTCCCTGTATTGGTATAGATGAAATAATGCTCCCGGGAATTCCAATAATGATCCAATAATGATTGAATGCTGCTGTTGGCTGCATTATTCCAGTCAATTGGATCATCTCCTTGCTTGGGTTCATCAACATTTTCACTATTGTTGCCCTCACAGAAAGAAAGGATCAAAATAAAAAAGATGGCAGTAGCGAGTTTCATCATGGTCTTAATCTTTGAGCGCAGCTCAAATATAAAATATATTTTATTTAATAACGAAGATTATTATTCAGTATATTGCTGGCGGGCTTCATCCAAAACTTTTTAAATCATGCAATAAAAATCTATAAGCCGGAAGGATATGTATTTTGGTTTCCGCTTTTTTAATTTCCTCATATCAAAGAAATTTTTATATTTATTTTCTTCAACTAAAAGAAGATATATTTAGATATCAATAAAAGAAGCCATCTTAGATCAATAATTCCAATTCAATGATTATATTTGTTGGTATACAAAAGGTTAAAAAACCATGAAACAGAAAATGAAGTTAAAAATTTTATTTTTTACCATGAGCATGCTTGCATTTCCGGTTTTTCATGCATGCGACTCAGGCCAGCCAAAGGAAGAAATATCAAAAGCCTTTGAATTCAGATATGTGTCAAATGATACTGCTGCGAATGGCATAACCGACCTTAAAGGCCCTACGGCAGTTTTTGATCTTGCTGAACGGTTGGATTATCTTGGAAAGTTCACTGAATATGGAAGGCGTTTTTTTGATGATCCGGGGTTAAACACCAAAGTGATCAAAAGAGAAGCGATCGATTCGGCTTTGCGCCGGCTAAAACCTCAACCACAACCTGAAGTTCGGCAAGAAATAGCCATCGATCAATGGAAATACCTGGGTTATAAAAAAGGCCAGCGCGAAAAAGAGCTCCGGCAAATTGATGAATGGGAACAAATGGCAGGAACGGAAATCAAAGATGAAGCGCTTGTACTTTCAGATAATGAGATATCCAGACAGATTGCTTCCCAGGATTGGCGCATGAAGTTCTCATGGAAGGTTAAACCTTTGGAAAAAGAGCAGGATGTAGCATTTGACTTTTCAGGAGTTGCAGAAGTGGGACTGAGCAACGACGGAAGTTTCTATTATGTCACCAAAGGAAACAAAACAAAAGCAAAGGAATATCAATCCGGCCGGTTTTATCATTTAAAAGTGGAAATCGATCTGGAATCGGGAAAGTACAACTTCTATGTGGATGATGAGCTGGTGGCTGATTTTGTGCCACTGAAGCAAAAGAAAGAAAAGATCACCAATCTGACAATACATTCAACGCATCAGATTATTCTCGATGATCTTTGGGGCGTCGGCTATGAGTTGCATGAGAGAGGTTCCAGAACCCATCCTTATTTTATCAACACCTTCATCGACCAGGATTTTTCAGCACCTCCTAACCCTGAGGGATTCGAAAAGCCCGGATACGATGATTCAGAATGGTCTGAGGTCCCGTACAGGCGTTATGCCCATGGGGGAGAACGTCACCGGGATGAAGCCCTGTATTTGCGAAAAAAATTAAAGCCTGGTGATTTTGAATGCGCCCGGTTAAATGTAGAAACGGTAAGGCCTTCAGGCGAAATCTATATAAACGGTACACGGATCAAGGAGGTAGGGCGTGTACCCGAAACCATTGATGTGAGCGAAGTATTGCAACCCGGGGAGGAAAATCTGATTGCAGTGAGAGTGAACCCTCATGAAGTGGAGGAAGTAAAATACCATATGAGCACGGATAAATGGTCGAGCTGGTTTGCCGGACTCATGGAGCTGGAATTAACCAATGATTCTTATGTTAAGGATGTTTTTGCCTATACCAGTCAAATAGACGGTTCAGCCAATGTAAACCTGGACATAAATGC
>JBNJFN010000407.1:0-3175 GCA_051746885.1 Bacteroidota bacterium
TTATCAGTTTTATTGATTCGCCAAAAGTGGGATAAAAACTTTCTCGGCCCGGATTTTCCATTGAATTGCAGGTGTAAAGTTACTGACTTGTTATGATGTTTGTTAATTCTTCTATATGGTTTTCGTAGACTCCCCTTGGATCCGTCTGATGTTCCTTGCACAGGGAAGCCGCGTAGCCCACTGCAATGCCCATCTGGCCGGTGGTATTCATTACCCGTGGACCCCCCAAACCGATGTGGGAACAGCTAAAGCACCTTCCTGCCATAAACATGTTCTCGATATTCTTTGAATAGAGGCTTCTATAGGGAATATAGTATTCTTCCACCGGATAGAAGAGGGCTTCCGAGAGGAAATCGACTTTTGACGTGTCCTTCAGCCATTGCTGATAGTGTACATCTACATCGCGGGTGCCTTTTGCCACAGCATCTTCAAAACGGGTATTGTTTTTCATGTCGTTGAAGGTATAGATGTAATCGCCTTTCAGCCTGCGTGATTCTCTTTTCCCCACCAGGTAGGATATCCATTCCAGCCCGAGGCTGTCATTTTCCGGCTTTTGTTTGGCATTGTAGAAAGAACCATAAATGGCCCGGAACATGTGGTCGCGGATTTTTTCGGCATCCTTTACCTGGTGAAGTTCATCCTTAGAGAACTCCCAGTGCCAAGTTCCGCTGGTAGCGGCATGATCTTCCGCCACATCCATAGCCCAGGGTACTCCCGGAAATTCAACCGGCTGGCCGGCATTGGTAGTGCGCCAAAGCACGGATGCTCCCATTACGCGATTGTCGCTTTCTTCGGGGCTCCATAGCTCACCATGTTTTTCCCACTCTTCATCATACTTTGATCGGGGCTCGCGGCCATACATGTACTCAGCGCCTGCCCAGTAGCCGATCCATCCGTCGCCGGTGCAGTCTGCAAAGTAGGGTGCTTTGAAACGTTTGCGTTCTCCGGAGGAAGTGTGACGGGCATCTACAGAGGTGATGGAGTTGTTGGAAACATTTGCATCGTAGGCCCTCCAGTTGAGGAAGATGGAAATGTTTGCATACTGCTCCATGTTGTGGCGCCGTTTTTCCTGGTCCTCTTTGGCCTTGGGTGAGCCATTGGGCCAGTGCTCCGTGTCAAGCATAGATAATATACGTTCTCCATGCCAGTGTATGCCTTCAGTATGTACGCGTATTTCTTCGCTGGCATTTCCTCCCAGAACAGGCCTGTCCTGAACAAGACCTACGTCCAGGCCACGCTCTGCTGCCGCAATGGCGGCTCCGCAGCCGGCAATACCCCCTCCGACAATCACCAGGTCAAACTCGTGGGTTTCTTTCGGGGCATCTGTCTGGTTATGTTTTTCCTTTCTCCATTGAGCCAGCTTATCTTTCTGATTGGGAGGTGCATCTTTGTTGGGGGAAAAATACAGGGCATCACAGCGTCCTTCGAAGCCGGTGAGGTCTTTTAATTCGAGTTTTGCCATGTTATCCCTGATGCTGATCTTGCCTGCATATTCCCAGTTCCATCCTTGTTCGGTGCCCAGGGTATTGCTGAGTTCCCTGTCGTTGACAATAAGCTTGAACTTTCCGGGAGCTTCCCATTCACCGGGAACCCAGTTTTTGGTCCTTGCCCAGGCATGATAGCTTCCTTTAGCAGGGAAAGCAACCTGGGTGGTCGCATTTTCAACGGGTTTTCCAAGGCCGTGTGCAAGCAGATATGGCGAGCCCATCTCCTCAACAAACTGGGGGTCGACTTCCCAACCTCCTTTTTCCTGGAAGCTTTCGGCTTCAACAAAAACATTTTCGGGAGGATGACTGCATGAAATCATCAGCAGTATAACAGCCAAAAGATAAGAAAACTTTTTTATGTAAGTCATAACTTTTATGAGTTTTAAAATGGCATGCGATAACCAGAGTTTATTCATATTGTTGAATCTTTGCTTTTCTTTGAACGAGTGAAACGACAAAAATCTTACTTTTTTGAGCTTGTTAGCCCGAATTATTCAAGAATAATTCAGGTTAGACGTTCACAATATAAAACACAAAACACTATTTTTTACTTTTCTTTTCCAAAATAATCATTTTAGATTGAAATAGTCTTAGCCTTTTTGGGTTTCCTATAATCGTTAAGGTATCTTTATCTTTTAATACAGTGTCTCCATCAGGCGTGATTGTCTCGTTTCCTCTTTCAATTAAGGCCAATAATATGCCTTTGGGAACTACAATCTCTTTAACCTTTTTGTTTATAAAATTCCTGTGGAAGGAGTTGTTCGCATCCAGTGTAATGTTTATATATCTGTCGTTATGAAGCAAATATTCTTTAACTTCTTTGTCCGTCCGTTTGGATAACAAATTACCCAGGAAATTTTCCCTTTCAGCTATATCCATTAGTCCGGATAAAATTCTCACCAGTAATTTATTGTCTTCTCTGGGGGCCACAATAAAGAAAAAAACGTATATTTTATCTGTTGAGTGTATACCGTATTTTTCAACTTTCTTTTCAATGCCCTTTTTACTTAAAACAATATATGCAAATGGATTTGCCGAACTATCACAGGAGGCAAATGAGATGGAGATATTTGGAATGACGAGATCAGGATCAAAAACACTGCCTTTCTTAAACTCAGAGATCAAACTCTCTTTTGATATTTGACGGGATAAGGAAATCTCTTCTGCAATTTTATTTACCAGTTTATCGAATGATTTTATTTTTAAATCAGAAGTTCTTTTTGTCAGAAAAATAATATTTGCATCGGTGATCAGTTTGTCAAACTTATCCTTTTCACGGAGGCCTTTATCTTTTATAATATGTAGAAATTCATTTTCTATCGGCTCGTGCTTATGTCTTCCCAATAATGCAAACCAATGATAAATGGCCCCCCTTCTGGTCACTCTGTCGCGAACATAATAATTATACCAGGCTATGCTTACAACAATTAACAATAGGGAGAAAAATGTGGATGCCCATCCCATATAAATGATAAGGATAAGGGATGAAAACATGCCAAAAATTTGAACCCAGGGATAGATAGGAGATAAAAATCCGGGATCATAGGATTCTATCTTACTTTCTCTGAAAACAATTACAGCCAGATTAATAAAGAAAAAAATGAGCAACTGGAAAGCACTTGCCATTTTGGCTATACCTTCTTCGCTAAGAAACAGTATAATAAGGATAATTATGGATGCTGTGATTA
>JBNJFN010000408.1:0-3171 GCA_051746885.1 Bacteroidota bacterium
TGTGCCAACTGCTGTAAGAAGCAAACACCTGGACTGAGCAAAGAGGAGGCAGAACAAATCAGCCGGCAACTGGATATGAGTTTTGAGGATTTCAGGGATCAGTACCTTGAAACAAGTTGGATGGGTGACATGATGCTCAAAGACCAGCCCTGTGTTTTCCTGAAAGACAACAAATGCTCCATCGCCCATATTATGCCTGAAGATTGCCGCTCTTACCCCTATCTGCATAAGGACGCTTTCATCTCCCGGCTGTTCGGTGTAATTGATAATTATTCTGTATGTCCCATTGTGTTTAATGTCTACGAAGCTTTAAAGGAAGAACTGGATTTTGATCCTGAAGACTTCGATGATTTTTTCTGATCCTTGTTATCTTTGCTTCCATTAAAGCTGCTGAGTATGATAGGAGAAATAGAACAGGATCTCATCACCATAGCCGAATACGGGAAGATCAACGAGTATGAGAACGAAGAATTTCAGTTTTACCTCGAGGGTCAGGATCCCGATGAGGTTGATGAACGGGTCAACCGGATATTTGAAGAAATAGAAACGGAGATCGACTGCATGGAATGTGCGAATTGCTGTAAAATGCAGTCTCCGGTTATCCGGGAAGCGGAATTGTGGAATATCAGCGATTATTTTGACATGGATCCGGAAACTTTCAAGGAAGAATACCTGGTCTTTGACGGGGATCAGATGATCATGAAACACAATCCCTGCATTTTCCTGAAGAATAATCTATGTACCATCTATGAATTCCGGCCCGCTGATTGTGCCTCCTATCCCCACCTCGACCAAAGAGGCATTGTTTTTAAACTCTCCGGGATTATGGGCAACTACTCTGTATGTCCGATCGTGTTCAATGTCATCGAAAATCTTAAAAGGGAGATGGGTTTTATCTGAGCAGGATAACAGGGATGTGGACCTACCTCACATGTCTTTCATCCATTATAATCTCAAAATGGATTTGGAAAGCACCAAAACTTGTTCGACTTATGACGGATAACAAGTACCAAATACCCTTGGCATAATCGGGGATGTTGTCATTTTGTACTTACCTCCATCACCACGTCCGGCATATCTCCGATGTCGCCCGGGATCTCAATGACTGTTCCGTAATCGGTTTCTTCAAAGTTTACCTCATCTCCGTTATGGAACAGGGTAATCTCCTCTACATTTTCTCCAAAACTGGGAAGCAGCAATGATTCACCCTTCGGTTCCAGCAGATGTATGAATATCCTGTCATCTTTTTGGGTGGTTACACCCCAGTTCTGAGGTTTAACCGGGCCTCCGCGAGTACCGTAGATGCTTTCACCAAATTGATTCAGCCAGTCTCCAATCGATTTTAACCTGGTTATAAACTCTTGCTGAATTTTTCCGTTGGGCATCGGGCCGACATTAAGCAGGAAGTTGGAATTGTAGCCGGCAGCATTTACCAGGTAATGAATGAGTGCTTCTTCGCTTTTAAAGTCTTTATCCTGCAAGTTGAAACCCCAGGAGTTATTAATTGTCTCGCAAGTTTCAAGAGCGATATCTCCAATGCCGGCATCTTCGTCCGATTGATAGGGAGATTGTCCGGGTAGCCCCTTTTCAAACATCTGTATATCCTCACCCGGCTTGGGTGCACGATGGTGGTTGTTGCCAATTAAAGCATGGGGCTGAAGGTCATGGATCATGGAATACGTATTGTTGAGCCCCCAGTCGGCATCGGGTTTATCCCACCAGCCGTCAAACCATATCCCGCCGATCTCACCGTAATTGGTCAGCAGTTCTCTAAGCTGCCCGTTCATGAAATCAATATAGTCACTCCAGTTGCCCTCGTCCGGCCTTCCAGTCTGCTGACCTGTCCTGCCGCGGGGATGATAATCGTTTTGATACCAGTCAAGATGAGAATAGTAAAAGAAGAGTTTAATGCCCTCTTTGTGACATTCTTCTGCCAACTTTTTCAGTATATCCTGACCATAAGGGGTTCGGTCGACGATATCCCAGTCGGTATGCTTGGAATCGAACATGGCAAACCCGTCATGGTGTTTGCTCGTGATGGTGATGTACTTCATACCGGCGGCTTTTGCCAGGGCTACCCATTCCTCCGGATCGTACTGTATGGGATTAAAGAAGGCCGGAAGTTTTTCATAGGTATCCTTTTCTATTTCCTGGTTGTTCATCACCCATTCTCCGTCTCCCAATACCGAATATACGCCCCAGTGGATGAACATGCCGAATTTGGCATCCTGAAACCATTCTCGGGCTTCGAGATTTTCTTCGGTTGGATTGTAGTTGTTTTGTGATTGAGCAGCAGGAACAACAAGAATTAGACCTGCAAGTACCATAAGCGTTAATAATTGGATTGTCTTTTTCATAGTTGAAAGTTTTTGTTGATTTCGTTCATTGGATAAATGTACTGATCTGCGCTTAAAAAGCAAAATCAGGCAAACGTTTTTTCAGGCATCTTTTGTAAATTCCCCAAAATTTTACCCATGGAAGGATTTCACAATAAGGTAGTCTGGATTACCGGGGCATCCTCAGGAATTGGTGAGGCATTGGCGTATGAACTGACTGAAGGAGGAGCCAGCCTGGCACTTTCAGCAAGGAATATAGAAAAACTGGCTAAGGTCAGGGAAACCTGTCGCTCAATGGGTGCCAGCGCTGAAGTTTTTCCTTTTGATTTGTCCAGGGTGGAGGAAATACCCACAGTAGCAAAAAGCGTGATGAATCATTATGGACGAATAGATTTGCTGATCAATAACGGCGGAATAAGTCAGCGCTCACTGGCCTATGAAACTCCTGTGGATATAGACCGGAGCATTATGGAAATCAATTATTTTGGTAATATAGTACTTGCCAAGGCAGTTCTTCCTTACATGATCCATCAGGGCTATGGGCATATAGCCGTTACTTCAAGCATTGTCGGTAAATTCGGTTTTCCCCTGAGATCTGCTTATTCGGCTTCCAAACATGCCCTTCATGGCTTTTATGAAAGCCTGATTACAGAAATAAGCGGTAAAAATATTCGGATCACCATGATTGTTCCGGGAAGAATTCGTACCAATATCTCTCTGCATGCCCTGGATAAGGAAGGTAAAGAGCAGGGGTTGATGGACGCCGGGCAGACTAAGGGCTTGCCGGCTGATAAATGCGCAAAGAAAATATTAAAAGGAATTAAGAAGGAGAAAA
>JBNJFN010000409.1:0-3164 GCA_051746885.1 Bacteroidota bacterium
TGATTTGATAAAGGCTTACTTTGCGGCGGGAATGATTGGAATCTACATTGCAAACGGGCCTGGATTTTCTGCCGAAGAACACGGCTGTCAGGTGGAAACTGGAGCTGCCGGATCCATGGCAGCAGGGGCTTTGGTGCAACTCTACGGAGGAAATGCTCAACAAGCAGTAAATGCAGCATCGATGGCATTGCAAAATAGCATGGGTCTGGTTTGTGATCCTGTGGCCGATCGGGTGGAAGTACCTTGCCTTGGGAAAAATGTTACCGCTTCTATGAATGCACTTTCTGCAGCCACTATGGCTTTGAGTGGATACGACCCGGTAATTCCACTTGATGAAACTATTGATGCCGTGAAAGAAGCAGGTAAAAAAATTCATCCGGACCTTTGTTGCACCGGCCGGGGAGGGTTAGCTGCTACAGCCACATCAAGAACTCTTTATAAAAAATTGAACAAAAACCAAAAGAAAAAATAGCATTACACTCACTCCATATATATTAGCAAGAATAAACCCGTTGAAGTTTTTTCCGGTATTCATTAGGGGTGAGTCCGGTTACTCTTCGAAAATGCCGGTGAAAATTTGATATGTTATTAAATCCTGATAAATAACATGCCTGAGTTACATTATGGTCTTCTTCAGTAAGCAATTTACATGCTTTGCTAATCCTAACCTCAATCATAAATCTGGAAAAAGTCTTCTTTGTATGTATTTTAAAATACCGACAGAAAGAAGTAGGTGTCATATTTACCAAATCTGCCATATCTTCGAGCCGGATTTGCTCATGGAAATGCATCATAATATAATCAAACACCTTATTCATGCGGAGGTCATCTTCCAGAACAAATTCACCTGAGGGATGGCGAGAAATCAATTTAGTATGCTTGTTTGAAGAGAGGAGGTTAAGAATGTCAAATAATTTCATTAATTTATCATACCCTTTTTTAGTAATAATTTGATCCATATAAACTTCCACTTCACCCGTATGTTTCCTCCCTAATTTGATACCATGCAATGAATTTTCCAGAAGAGTCTTCAAATGTTTTAATTCAGGTATTCCCTTGAATAAATTCAGTAACATGGCGGAAGAAAAAAATATGGAGATGGCTTTTGACTTTAATTCAGAGTTTTTGTAATAGTATTGTTCATCATTCCTGAAAACATGGGGTAGATTCTTCCCTATCAGAAAAAGATCTCCCTGATTAAAAGCATTCAGCATACTGCCAACAAAAAGCATCCCTTTACCTTCTAAAATATACGTAATCTGGCATTCTTCATGAAAATGGAAGGGTTCATAGAAATAAGGCATATTCCAATATTCTACCCTTACTGTTTCTTCTTCCTGACGTGGAACTTTAAAGCAGAGAGGTTCCATAAGCAATTAAATTAAGGGTTCATGGTAGTTAAAATTTTATCAAGATACCACAATAAGATGCTTATAATTATTCCTTATCTCCATCTTGCTTCAGCAAGAGTGGTTAGCTTTTACATTTAAGCAATATTAGAATTGCATAATTTTTCTCACATACCAAAAATAATATTATTGTTTTTTAAACGAAAATATTTGCTTGCCCATTATATGTATTATCTTATCATATGAATACCTGAACCCAATAAAAAATACAAAAGGCTATATATCAGTAAAATAAAAATATAAAAAAATTGCTTCTATATAATTCAGTGTCAATTATGTGTTGAAAATCAGCTAATACCAAAAAATGGATCAAAGGCAGTATCAACATCACTATAATAATTAGTGACAAATTCAGTTTAACATTGGTTGTTTTTCATGATGTATTTGTTATTTTGTTATGGTGTTATTGTTATAGCAACAGGTTCTTCTTCCTCGAGAAAGAGGAAGACAACAAGGTCACTTCCTGACAGTTCGTGATTGACACCAATTCTTGCATCTTTCATGGGCTTGCCATCTACCAGTATATTGGCACTTTCGGCATTCCAGTTTTTAATTAAGAAGGCCGGATTCTGTACAGGTGATTCTTTACTCCCTGATAAAGTGATCTGACACTTGCCGGCTTTTTCCTTTTTGTTATCAATCCTGTAACATCTTTCGCTTGTATCATATCCTTCAGATGCAAAATCATTACCCTTTATTTTTATGTCGGGTGCATAAGCCCATGATCTGCCAAGTTCTATAAGTTCTTCCACATCCATGCCGTTGATTCCGTAAAGCCCGTTCCAATAATATCGATCTCCTTTTTCATGTATGACCGGATAAGATATGGGAAAGCTCCCGCAATGGGAGGGCCGATCAGATGTTGTGCTGGTGCGTCCGTCGCATCTAGCCTGGCCAACAGGGAAGTGGTTGCACCCGGTGTGGTCGTTATAATCCTCAATGTCGTTCCACCTGATGTTCATCCTGTTTCCAGGTTCGAAACAGATAAACGGCTTGTTTTGCGATTTGAAGTTGTATTGCTGGACTGTATAATCACGGGCGAATTCTGTATCCTGTTCCCTGGGATTCTCCACATACGATACAGGACCTTTGTTTCCGTCATAGTCTGCCACATGAACAAAATCCTTGTGAAGCAGATCGCTTTCCATTTGTCCCGGATGCAAGAGAGGCAATGATTCCTGGAACTGACGCGGGTATTGCAGGCTGCCTTTTTTCCATGATACCTTTCTGATGCCCGTTGCATCGGGATAGATGTAATGATATTCGTCAATCCAGCATTCCCAACCCGTTTTAGGGTCAACCCTCCAGGTGTTGTTGTATGCACTTACAGGCGCATATCTCCAATGAACAACCACCCGGGCATCATTGTTTTCAATGATTCTGACGTGTGAAAACCTGCAGTGCCGGTCCTGCATATGTTCAAAACAACCTTCGGTATCGTTTTCTCCCAAACCCCAAGCCTCAACGCTTTGATCCGTCATCCAGTTGTTGTTTTCTGAAACCCATGAGGTACCATACCTTATCCCTCTCCAAAACATGACCTTTACAGGTAGCTTGTCGAAAGTAACCCCTATATCAGGATCCTGGTCGACTGGCCACAAGTTATCCCAACCATCATAATATTTAAGTTTGGTATAGAATGCCCCAAAACGTCCTGGGTGTTCTTCAATGTTTGGCAGCTTGTGGGGCTCAATATCGGGATCCTTCATTTCAAATGCAGTAAAATTCCCGGTGACCTGTTCGGGCTTAAGGGCT
>JBNJFN010000410.1:0-3145 GCA_051746885.1 Bacteroidota bacterium
AGAGTGTCAGTTGGAATCGAAGACACGGAAGATTTGATAGAAGATTTAAAACAAGCCCTGGACAAAATTTAGGCAGATACATTGCCCTTACCCTTCATTTGTCAAAAGCAGATAAAGCGTTGTACTCCTGTCGGCATGGACCCCGCCCGATTTAGCAAAATACTCCATTCATGGCAGGGAGGGTAGATAAATCTCCTTCAATTATAAAAGTAGATCTATTTCATCTCTTTTTTAGAAGTATTCCAACAACCACTACAACAGCACTCACAATTACAGGGGTCCAATTAGCTGAACTAACAGCTACATCAACACCCAACATGCTAAAAGATTCAGATTGATCAATTGCCTGAAAACCAAAATATAAGATTCCGACAATTCCGATAACAATTAAGATTACACCTATCGTTTTCATAAAGCTAAGTTTATTGAGTTATTTAATAATTTTTAATTTGTAATCAATTCAGTAGTAAAAAATCTCCAGATATTAACAACTGGTATCATGTATGCTGAATAACTTTAACATTTTGTATATTTTAAGGCTTCAGTTTTTTCAATAAATGTAAAAAATTATCTCCTGGAATAACAGCAGCTTAACTCAGCAGAATATGATCTCTTGATAGTTTTTCAGGAATCCGTAAATTCAGTGGACAGTACTGAACACAGCTTCCACAATTGGTGCACATGTCTCCCTTTGTCGGGAGCCCTGCATAAAGTTCTCTTGCCTTATTCCAGTCGTGATCGTCCATAGCATACCGTTCGAAGCGCAGGATATCAGCTATTGGTATATTTTGAGGACATTGAAGCTGGCATTTTCCACACATACGACATGCCGAAGTGTCAGCCCTGGCAGTCATCATCTCTATTGCACGTGAGTCCTGAGCGCGTAAGTCTTTTCCGGTACCTGAATAGGTTTCCACAAATTCATCCAGATTTTTTACCCGGATAATTGCAGCATCAAGCTTTGTCATTGTTGTAAGCCAACGGACCAGAGCATTATGTGGGGATGTGTCTTTCGGCAGTTTGTCCATGAAGGAAGAGTCCTTCTTCATTCGTCCGATTCCACGTGAAGTCTTCATGGCAATGGTGCCAAAATTCCTTTTACGCGCAAACTTCAGAAATTCCTCCATCTCAGGGTCATCACCGTAAGAATACATAAACTGGGCATGCTCATAAATGCCATCCTCAACCACGGCTGTAAGTATCTTTGCAGCACTCTCTCCGTTTTCCACCCTGGAACTACCATCATAACTATGCTGTGAAAGGCACAGATGTTTTACAAGTCCCTCCTTTTTCAACCGCTCAAAAGCCCGGATAAAGCTTCTGTCTTTCTTGAGTTCTTCTGTATTGTGATAGCCAAAATGGAGCTGCATGTCATCAAAATAACGAAGCCCGGTTTTTTCCAATGCCTCCTTAACATACCTGTAGTGTTCTTCCTCATCGAAATGCCCGGAATAATGATTTCCGCCTACACGGTCGACTGTAACCTGACAATAGTGCGCTTCCCTGTTCTTAATAATGACCTCTGGAGCCCCGTCGTTCATCCATCGATTCGCCTTATGCCAGTAATTTATTCCGCATAGAGCACTTGCTTCAATGAGCATCGGCTCCAGATCACCGGGTCCAATCAGAACTGAAACCTCTCTCTGGCTATATCCCAGTTTCCGGCGAGGCAAGGTTCCCACTTTTCGAGCAGCCTCTTCAATTACTGACGAGCCTTGCTGCCACGGGTTACCAATCACATTACCTGCCAACCCACCCAAAATAGCAGTTAAGGACAATTTTAAAAATCTCCTTCTTTCAAACGAATTTTTGGTTGTCATGGTTATATGCTCTCCTTAATTATTAATTGATGGTATTTATCTCAAGTTGAACCTTAATTAACATCCGGCTTACTAAGGTATCTAGCTCGCCTTCCCGCAAGAAGGCCTACGGCTTTTGTGTTTTACCGAAGTTTTCTCACTCTTTAATCCTTTCTCGCCGATAGGCTTTTCATAAGCTTTATTTTTCCTGCAAAGCCAACTGCCGCGGTTATAATTGAATGAGATAAAATCAAAACTGCCAAACAATGCCGGTAGAGGCAAAATTTATTAAAGTAAAACTATATACTTCATCTACATCAGCACCACCCTCCAATATCCTGTAACCTGCCTTTACTGAAAGATGATCTGTTATAGGCACATTGCCTCCCAGGAAAAAATCAAAAGCTCTGCCGGGTCCTCCTGCCAGTCCATCGCCTTTTAAAACGGCTGTCCACTGTTCAAAATCATAGGCTGCAAAAATATGAAGCAACGGGACAAACCCAAGATCGTCTTTTTTGGCCTCTAAATCATCAGTACTTAATTGAACCCGGGCATCTCTTATTTTAGCAGTAAAGCCAACTCCCAACGTCCACCTTTCTGTCATCAGCACATCCCTTCTGTAGGTGAGGCGGTAGCTATTAAACTTGTAGTATCCATCAATAAATTGGCCCTCGGTAAACTGGCTATTCTGAAAATTGATGTCAAAAGGGGCTGAACCTTCATAATTTAAGCTCAATGGAGCATACAGAACATAAAGATGATTTTTTTCCGCAAATGTATAGCCAACTGTAATACTATAAGGAATTACCGGACCCTGAAGATCAAAATCTTTGTTGAAATTGAACTTTGTGGCCATTGGGTTATCATTAGGGATTCTGATATCATTATATTCCTGAAAGGCCAGACCTGTTTCAACATCCAGGCTCAATTGAGCGTAAATATGAGTAGAAGAAACAAACAAAACAATAAATAATAAAATCAGCTTTTTCATAGATCCGTGATATATGACATTTTCATTAAACCATGATACCAAGATAATAAAATACAAACGAAAAATCAATAATTATCAGGACAAATTGTTGAAAAGTTACTACCAAACTTATTTGGCATTAGTTAGCTTTAAAGGTTCTGTTATCACTCCTTAAGAGGATTTGCTTTCCTGACAATTCTCAGCTATAGTATGGTCTAAGGTTTCTGCCACACCGTCCACTTTCGAAAATACTTTTCAGAAATGACTCATTTCATCCGGCAGGCAGGCTGAAGGTAAAAGTAGTACCTTCATTTTCCGTGCTTTCCGCCTGAAGGGTGCCTCCATGTTTTTCAATAAATTCCTTGCAAAGGAGCAA
>JBNJFN010000411.1:0-3132 GCA_051746885.1 Bacteroidota bacterium
TTTATCATAAGGTCTGGAAGCCGTTTTATATTCATCGTTATTCACTGAAATGGCCTGCATTGCGTTAAATCCGCCCATTCCAGCTTCATTAATGGCAGCTTCGGAGCCACCCGTTACAAAAGCCTCGGCCTTGCCCAAACGGATATAATTCATGGCATCAATAATAGCATGAGAAGCGGAAGCGCATGCAGAAACGGTGCCGAAATTGGGGCCGGTAAAACCATACTTCATTGAAATATGGCCGGCTGCAATATCAGAAATCATCTTAGGAATAAAAAACGGGCTAAATCGAGGGGTTCCATCACCTTCGATAAAGCCCTTTACTTCATTTAGAAAAGTATTGATACCTCCAATTCCTGAACCCCAGATTACCCCCATTCTGTTTTTATCAATTCTCTCCAGGTCAATTCCTGAATTTTCCACCGCTTCTTTTACAGATACCAAAGCATATTGGGCATAAAGGTCCAACTTCCTTAGTTCTTTTCTGTCAAAATAATCCTTGGGATTAAAATTTTTTACCTCACAAGCAAACTTTGTTTTAAATTTTGATGCATCGAAATGAGTTATCCAGTCAGAGCCACTAACTCCCTTATAAAGATTATTACAATACTCTTCAAGATTATTACCAATGGGTGTTATTGCGCCAATTCCTGTTATTACAACACGTCTGAATGCCATAAAAATTCAAAATTTAAAACAAGTTTATAAATTATCATTGAGCATTTTCTTCAATATACTTCACCGCTTCTCCCACAGTACTGATGTTTTCTGCCTGATCATCCGGAATTGAAATATTGAACTCCTTTTCAAATTCCATGATCAATTCTACAGTGTCTAAAGAATCAGCACCTAAATCATTAGTGAAGCTGGCCTCATTAGTAACTTCATTTTCTTCTACGCCCAACTTATCTACAATGATTGCCTTTACGCGTGATGCAATATCTTCTGCCATAATTTTTAAGTTTTAGTTATTAGTTTTTATTTTTAACAGTGCAAAGAAATATAATTCCCTTTCATATAACAAAAAAAAAATTAAAATTTTTTCTCAAAAAATAATATTTTTACGATTAAAACATAATCTTATAGGGAATTAGATGAATTTCGATATTTTTGATCCTATAAAATAAATCAATAAACGTATGAAAAAGATCGCTATATTTGCTTCTGGATCAGGCTCAAATGCCGAAAATATCGTTCGTTATTTCGAAAACCACAAAAATATTAAAGTTAATTTAATTCTGTCAAACAAAAAAAATGCCTATGTATTAGAGCGAGCTAAAAAATTCAATATACCCTCCTATGTATTCACCAAAGATGAACTATACAATACCAATAAAATCAAAAATTTATTGTTAAACAAAAACATAGACTTAATTGTTTTAGCGGGATTTCTACTTTTGGTTCCGGAACATTTAATCAAGGCTTTTCCCAATCGCATCATCAATATCCATCCAGCACTATTACCAAAATACGGAGGTAAAGGGATGTATGGCGACCGGGTCCATCAAAAAGTTCTGGAAAACGGAGACAAAGAAAGTGGAATTACCATTCATTATGTCAATGAAAAGTATGATGAAGGACAAATCATTCATCAGTCAAAGTTTACAGTAGAAGCGGATGATCACATTGAGGATATTGCCCAAAAAGCTCATGAGCTGGAATATAAGCATTATCCTGGGGTAATAGAACAACTCCTAAGTGAATAACTTCAAAATCAATCTTATCCCAGCTTTTTCAAGCATTCTTCTTTTACTTTTTGGAATGAATCCCTGTTACTATCCTTAATGGGCTCAACAGGGGGAGCCTCCACCTCTAACGGATCAATAGGATGGCCATTCTTCCAAAAACGGAAATCCAGATGGGGACCAGTGGAATAGCCTGTACTTCCTACATAACCGATGGTTTCTCCCTGCTTTACTTTCATTCCTTGGCTCATTCCCTCGGCATAGCCGGAAAGATGATTGTAGACGGAAACATAAATGCTGTTGTGTCGAATTTTCAAATAATTTCCCGCTCCTTTGGTATAACCCTTATCAATAATAATTCCATCGCCGATGGCATGTACCGGAGTCCCTGTAGGAGCTGCGTAGTCAACTCCCCTGTGGGGTCTTCGATAATTAAGGATTGGATGCAAACGGCTTTGCGAATAACCGGAACTGATCCTTGAGAATCTCAAGGGTGCTTTCAAAAACTCCCTTCTCAAACTGTTTCCTTCCAAATCATAAAAATCCCGGCTACTATCCTGAACAAAAGGAATGGCATAAAATTCTTCACCTTTATGGACAAAACAGGCTGTCTGAATTTTATTGATCCCCACCGAGGAGCTATCAATGAATTCTTCCTTGTAGATCACCTTGAAACGATCCCCCCTTTTCAGATTGAAAAAGTTTATGGACCAGGCATAAATCTCTGATAGCTGGAATGCAAGAGTCGGATGGATATCATTCCTTTCCAGAGTTTTCCATAATGAAGTCTCAATGGTCCCCGTGCTCGTCATTGTGACGAAACGACTCTCTTTCTCCGACTTTTCTACACGGATTCTACTACCCAAACTGACCTTTACATATTCCTTTGGAGTATGTTCATATACAAAATAACTCACCTCATTGGTACTGTCCTGTTCTGGGAAATAAAAATGATACTTATTGCCTGCCTTGAACTTTGTTACCTCGAATACTTTATCGATTTCCCGGGTAATCTCATGGACTTTATGGTTCCCCAGATTATAACGATCCAGAATACCGGCCAGAATCTGATTTCTATGGATGCGTCCTGTCTCTACCCGAAATGAATCCGAAACAATTCCAAATTCCCTATCAGGATTCAAACATAGAATGTTTTGATCTATATCCTTTTTAAATACTGGCTTTTCATTATGTCGATTGGTAATCATCAATATAAATAATAAAGGAATGATGATAAGAGAGAATCCAAAGGTGAAAATATTTTTGTATGCCATTTTTTCTCCCCTGCTTATACCACCACGTTAATGATCTTGTTGGGCACGAATATAATCTTCTTGGGTTTCTTATCATTTAGCCATTTTTGTGCCTTTTCATGGTTCAGTATAATCTCTTCTACCTGTTTCTGATCTATATCCACCGGCAAATCAACTTTAAATCGCATTTTGCC
>JBNJFN010000412.1:0-3103 GCA_051746885.1 Bacteroidota bacterium
TAACCTGGAACTTTCCGGAGATGCGTTTAAAAGTATGGTAAAATTTGTCATTCAGCTTTACAATGCTTATATAGCTACTGATGCTTCTCTGGTTGAGATTAACCCGCTTTTCAAAACTTCCGACAATAAGATTTTAGCTGCTGATGCCAAGATCAACCTGGATGACAATGCATTATTCCGCCATAAGAAACACGAAGAACTAAGAGACACTACCGAAGAAGACCCGGCAGAACTGGAAGCCGGAAAATACAACTTAAATTTCATCAAACTGGACGGCAATGTTGGCTGTATGGTAAACGGTGCAGGACTTGCAATGGCAACGATGGACACCATCAAGCTTTCCGGCGGACATCCAGCAAATTTCCTCGACGTTGGCGGTTCGGCAAATGCAGAAACAGTTGAGGCCGGTTTTCGAATTATTTTGAAAGACCCAAATGTTAAGGCAATCCTGATAAACATCTTTGGCGGAATTGTCCGCTGCGACCGTGTTGCGCAAGGAGTGGTGGATGCTTACAAAGCAATCGGAGAAATCAACGTTCCTGTCATTGTCCGGTTACAAGGTACCAATGCCGAAGAAGGAAAAAAACTGATCGATGATTCGGGGCTAAAAGTAAAATCGGCGATTACCCTGCAGGAAGCGGCGGATCAGGTGAAAGAAATGGTGTAGAACCAATCTCATCCAATATGGGAAAGGGGTGCATTCAAATGCACCCCTTTTTTACTATACGGCACGAGCTGCAAGCTCGCACCTATTGGATAATCAAAACCTCTGGCCACTCTCTTAGATTTGTCCAGGATAATCCCTGTGCCATTTTATCTGGTAAAAAACTATTGCTATCTTTGGCCTTCAAATCAATTTGTAAAAATATTTATATTTAACCATGGGGCTTTCCGATCGATATACCTTCTATTGGACCCTTTTTACTGGGCTTCCGTTTGGAATAGTAAGTTTTATTATGGGCATCTCCTTGTTTTTTACCACAACCCGGGAGGCTGATGATCTAGATATACATAAAGGGAAAATCATAGATTATGGAGTTAAAGAGGTCTACCATGAATCCATAGATGCCCGGGGAGAAGACTTTTTTCTGAAGCTGAGGCATGGGTACGAATTTTATTCAGAGCTGGGAAGTCAGAAGGAGGAATTGATCGAATATTTTAGTGGAAAACAACTGGTAGGTCATTCCACCACCGTATGGATCGAAAGAGACGGCACCTTTATAAAACAGCTGGCAGTTGACGACCAGGTGGTTATGGAGTTTCAGCCTCCCTGGTGGAATGCATGGATTTTTACAATTATGGGAATACTCGTTACTACAGGGGCAATTTTGTATATTAAGAATAATGCAGCAGACATTCAGGCCCAAAAAGGACCCTTGCGCATGCTTTTTTCATGGGTTAAAAAGAAAGGAAGCAAAATGATAAGGTGAGTTTGGGGTTATGCATTCAATAGTTCATCCAATCGTCTGGCATACTTAATGAAATATCCGAAATAGTCGTTGTTGAAATAACAATAGATTTTTTTAACCCCGCTTTGAATTCAAATGCAGAATTGTCTAGCCTCCTTATACACCATTTTTAGTTATACAAAATTTTCCTTATCATTGTTAGAACGGTATACAATCATACACTGACAAAATAAACTATGAAACTCAACCCGTTCAAACTGGAAAGATACTTTGCCAGGTATGAATTCTCTGCGCCCTACCTGTTATGCACTTCGGACTGTGAGGCTTTGTCTATGCAAGAGCTGTTGGCCATGTCCGATAAAGACGCGCTCAAAATGTGGCACGATCTAAAACTCGGCTATACTGAATCACAGGGCCATCCTGTTTTGCGCGAAGAGATATCAAAACTTTACCAGACGATAAAACCTGAAAACATAATCACCCTGGCTCCCGAGGAGGGAATCTACATAGCAATGAATTGCATCCTGGAAAAAAACGATCATGTGATCTCAACTTTTCCCGGGTATCAATCTTTGTATGAAGTCGCGAATTCCATAGGGTGTGAATTTTCTAAATGGACACCAAGAGAAAAAAACGACTGGGTTTTCAATATTGATGACCTCCAAAACCTTATCAGGGAGAATACGAAGCTGATCGCGATTAACTTTCCTCACAATCCAACAGGCGCTACAATTACACAGTCCGAACTGGAAAAGATTGTCGGCATTGCCAGAAAGAAGAACATTGTCATATTTTCTGATGAAATGTACAGGCTCCTGGAATATGACGAAACAAATCGGATTTCCTCAACATGCGATCTATATGATAACGCCGTATCGCTCTTCGGAATGTCGAAAAGCTTTGGCTTAGCCGGCTTACGAATAGGATGGCTTATCACAAAGAATACCGAATTGTTAGAAAAATTTGCCACATACAAAGATTATACAACAATATGCAGCAGTGCACCCAGTGAAATATTAGCAATTATGGCGCTTCGGGCAAAAAACAAAATACTGAAAAGAAATCTGGGTATTATACAGGACAACCTGAAACTACTCGATGAATTCTTCCGGGAATACTCAAAACACTTTGAATGGCATAAACCCAAAGCGGGGCCGATTGGCTTTCCAAAATTGAAAACCAGCGAAAAAGTCTCCGATTTTTGTTTAGATGTAGTCAATAAGAAAGGCGTAATGCTGCTTCCTGCAAATCAGTATGATTACCGGGGAAATAACTTCAGAATAGGGTTTGCCCGTAAAAACATGCCTCAGGCACTGGAAAAATTTAAAGAATATATCGTAGAGAACTATTAATAACAGGTATTATCAACTTAAAGGTCAAAAAAATAGTAAAGGAACGTTCAGGCACGAGCTATAAGCTCGCACCAGCAAGGGTAGATTTGTAAGAAATAAAAGTAAAAGTTTTATCAAACACCAAAAGTCATGAAGAAATTAATGTTTATAGTCATTGCACTACTGGCAGCAAACTTTACATTCTGCCAATCCGAAATAAACTATATCGAAAAAATACTAAAAAACCTGAATGAAATCAAAACTGCAGAGTATTATACACAAACCACAATGAACGATGTGCGCGATACAGTACCTGTCCGTACAATAAACAGGTATGTTAAGATGTATGCAAATCCTACAGAT
>JBNJFN010000413.1:0-3102 GCA_051746885.1 Bacteroidota bacterium
CTCCTCAAACAACTTGTAAATCCGTTTGTACTCGTCTGTCCAACTGCTGGGTTTGTAAGCACCTTTTTTGTAAAAAGTTTTTGCCGGCGCCTTTAAGATAACCGTTAGCTCTTAAATTATCTGTGTTTTACACATGGAATTTGGAATCTGCTCCATCGGGGGTAGGCGTGTGGCAGGTTACTCCACGGCAGACCCTGCTTCCGATTTTGGTGAACAATGCAAAATTCAATTAGAAAAACTATATTTACGATCTGAAAAAAAAGCAACCATTTACCATGGATGTTTATGAATTACATAAATCTAACCCAAAGCTCTTTCCGCAGTTTTCTGTGAAAGATACCCTTGTTTTATACTACAATTGTCCACAACGGAATAAAATTCTGCAATTGTACGCAAAACATATTCAGATCAATTTTACGCTGAGCGGGAAAAGGATTCAAAGGCATGGAAATCAAAGATATTTATATAGTCCGAGTAAGGGTGCGTTATTAAAAAAATGTGCTTTTTTACAGGAATTACCGGCTGATTATGACGGATGGAATGTATTGGCATTCTTCCTGAAAGATGATTATCTTCGGTCTGTATTTGATGAGTTCAGACCGCATTTGTCTCTGAATGATTTACCGGAGCCCAATAAAGAAATGATTGAAAGTTTTGAGGTTGATGACAATATCCGGAGTTGTTATAAAAGCTTTCTTCCCTATTTTAAAAATGATAAAACTCTGCCGGATAGTGTTCTGGAAAATAAGTTTAAAGAATTGCTTTTTAATATTTTCTCACATCCTGAGAACAAACACATACTCGCATATATCCTGAAAATTACAGATCGCTATCAGACTCCCATCTGGGAAATTATGGAAGAGAATTACATGTATGACTTAAAAATCAGGGATTTTGCCAACCTTGCGAACCGGAGCTTGTCCACCTTTAAACGAGATTTTCAAAAATACTATAAGACATCTCCTGGCAAGTGGATTACTAACCGGCGACTGGAAAGAGCTAAGGCTTTTTTGGAAACCACGGACCAAACGATTACCGAGGTAGCTTTCGATTGCGGTTTTAGTAATACATCTCACTTCAGCAGGGTTTTTAAGCAAAAATTCAACGCCTCTCCTTCGGACTTTCAGACACATTGAACTAATAAGTAAAGATTCTGAACTTTTCAGAAAAGCCTGGGGCTTACCTGATTATTACTTTTGTTTAGCTGATAGAAATCAAATGGAATATTCTGTTATATCAGTTATAGAATTTAATAATTAAAGACTTCATCATTAATATAAAAGAGGAGGCCATATGTTGGAAAACAAAACAATCACAGAATTCAGTAACCTACTTCTTGGAGATGTTATAATACCTGAAGACAGCAGGTATGATAATGAACGGCGGGTATGGAATGGACTCATTGACAAACATCCGGCACTCATAGCTAAGTGCCGTGGCACATCTGATGTTATTCACGCCGTTAATTTTGCACGTAAAAATGATATGCAAGTATCTGTTCGCGGTGGCGGTCATAATGTGGCAGGTCTGGCCTTATGCGACAATGGGCTTGTCATTGATCTCTCAAATATGCGGGGAGTTTATGTAGATCCGGTCTCAAAAACTGCAGTTGTCGAGGGAGGGGCAACCTGGGCCGATGTTGACCGGGAAACTCAACTTTTTGGGCTGGCAGCACCCGGAGGAGTTGTTTCTACCACTGGTGTTGCAGGTCTTACCCTGGGAGGTGGGCTTGGATGGCTTCGGAAAAAACACGGATTAAGTTGTGACAATCTTCGTTCTGTTCGGGTTGTGACTGCTGAGGGTAAGATATTGACAGCTAACAAACAAGACAATGAAGATTTGTTCTGGGCGATAAGAGGTGGTGGTGGTAACTTTGGTATTGTCACCGGTTTTGAATTTGAACTCCATGAAGTGGGACCGGACGTCATGTTTTGTATGACTATGTATTCCATTGAAAAAGCAGACAAAGTACTCCCGGCCTGGCGGGATTTTGTGGTTTCATCTCCCGACGAAGTAAGTTCACATGCCTTGTTTTGGACAGTACCTGATGTTGAGGTTTTCCCGGAAGAGGCACGGGGTAAAGATATTGTAGCTGTTCTGGCACTATATGCCGGAGATCCTGAATATGGTCAACGGGTTCTTCAACCTCTTCGGGATTTAGATGAACCAGTTTTGGATCTTAGTGAACAACTTCCCTTTGTAACAGTACAAAGTATGGTTGACTGGGTATTCCCAAAAAATGAGCGCTATTATTATTTCAAATCAAAAGATCTCAATTCTTTGGGTGATGATGTGTTGAAAGCTATCATCTCAAAGGCAAAAGAGCGGCCTGTATCATCTATGTTAATGCTTATCTGGCATTATGGGGGAGAAATGAACAGGATTGGTGCGGAAGAGACAGCTTTTGGGAGTCGTGATACCTCTTTCCTGCTTAGTGTAGATTCCATTTGGGACGATCAAGCTGATTCCGACAGGGTCATCCAGTGGTCACGGGAAACCCTGGAGGAGATGGAACCCTTTTCGGGAGTTGGCATGTATCCGAATTTCCCGGGATTCGGAGAGGAAGGAAACAAATTGGTGCGGTCAGCTTACGGTGTAAATTACGAACGACTGGCAAAAATTAAAGCCAAATACGATCCTGATAACTTCTTCAATGTGAATCTAAACATAAAGCCGGTTTGATACCCGGGCCATTCAACCAGTTGCTCATCGAGCTTAATTAGAATACAAATTAAAGAATATGGGGTATCCGATCATCTTCCGTAAAATTTCATAAAAGTATGAATACAAATAGATTAGAGAACAAACAATATTTAAACAATTCATTGATTGTCAGATTAATAAAAAATTCACGGGTATTGATCGGATACCCCATATTAAAGAAAACTACTACTCTTAATTCTTGTTCTATTTTGGCATATCGGATTAGCCCAACAATTTGCTCCTAAAATAGTAGCTGACAGTCTGTATTCTCCTTCTCTGGAAAACAAAGTTGGGGAGAATCCCACAAGAACCATGTTGGTTTATTTGCCACCGGGGTATGAAGAAAATGTAGATAAGAGATACCCAGTGGTTTATTACTTGCATGGGTTTACATCGAGT
>JBNJFN010000414.1:0-3101 GCA_051746885.1 Bacteroidota bacterium
CGGGAAACTTTTGTGCTACATAATTCATATCCACTTTTATCTTATACTTTTTGTGCTCTTCCAGTTCTTCAGGCTGTTCATGGCTGTTTCGGTGAGTAAGATTCAGCAAGCCATACGTGACCCGGGTAGCTCTTCCATTAGGTGCCACATCGGATATACGTACCGCTACCGTTGCAATGGGTTTATTGGAGGAAAGCTCCAGCTCCACACTGGGTGAACCCAGAATTTCTAGGTCTTCTTCAAGCGGTGGTGTATCAAAGATCAGGGATCCTCCATCCTCCTCCCGCTGGTCGCTGGGAAGATCCGTAGATTCAGCATAAGAGCACCATTTACCGGCAAATAACCCAACACTCAAAGGGCTTTGTATGCTAAGAACGGAATCGGTTTTCTTCGATATATCAAAATCAAGCTCACCGGAAAGAACATTCAAAGTCTTTTCTTCTATCTCCCGGGAAGGCCAGTATTTTTCGGCTACCCATCTTCCGGGTCTTTTGGCAGATATCGGGGACACGGTATCCTTCATCCAGGCACGGATCACAGGATCATGCTTCACACCGGTATCAATACCCTTGAGCCACTGATCCCACCAGCGAACACACTCATTCAGAAAATCGATTACAGGGCCGGGACCCCCCATATGGGGATATTTATGACCCCAGGGACCTATCAATCCTTTCCTGGGCACATTCAAACTTTCCATCAAACGGAAAACGGCATTGGTATAGCCGTCGGCCCATCCGCTTACGGCAAAAACAGGGCACTGAACCGCTGAGTAGTCTTCGCATACGGATGCATGCTTCCAATAACCGTCGCGTCGCTGATGTTCAAGCCATTTCCTGAGCCATAAACCACTCCCTTCAAGGCGGTCGATCCACATCTCCTTCCACTTTTCTCCTGCGATCTGCGGATCCGGAGGACATGAGTTATAAGCAAACATGGTAGAAGCCCAGGAAAGATTATCTGTAAGTAATGCACCTCCCATATAATGTACGTCATCAGCATAGCGGTCATCGGAAGATGCCACGGTGATCACTGCCTTTAATTCCGGTGGCTGCATTGCAGCAATCTGCAGACCATTAAAACCTCCCCAGGAAATTCCGATCATTCCAACATCTCCGGTACACCAGGCTTGACCGGCAAGCCATTTGATCACTTCTATGCCATCATCGAGTTCCTGCTGTAAATACTCATCTCTCAGAATGCCTTCAGAATCTCCGCTTCCCCGCAGGTCAACCCGAACACCGGCAAAACCGTGCTCTGCGAAATGACCATGAATCTCATTGTCTCTAAAAGCTTTAAAATCACGCTTACGGTAAGGAATATATTCCAATACTGCAGGTACGGGATGGTTCTCTGCTCCCTCCGGCAACCAAATCTTGGCTGCCAAACGGGTTCCATCCTGCATGGGTATCCATACGTTCTCAAGTACGTTTATTTTCATATAGGTTGTATGCTTAAAATCCATTGAATAATATCATCAAAAGCTAACAAAGAATAATTAATTAAGTTTAAGTACACAAAATATCTAAAGTGTAAAGATAAAACGAAAATATCCCCGATTAAGATTTTCAGGAAAAATACTTTCAGAATAAAATTTTTTAAACCAAATGGACATTCATTTGTTTAATACGAAATAATATCTGGGAAAAGATGATTTGTTAAATGCAAAAAATGAATAGAAATGCAACTTAAAGAAAAGAAATGCAAACCCTGTGAGGGAGGCACTCCTCCACTCAAGTCGCAGCAGATAACCCATTACCTGAAAGAGCTTGATACAAACTGGGAAGTAATTGACAATTCCCAAATCCAGCAAACCTATAAATTTAAAAATTTCAGGGAAGCGCTTGATTTTGCAAACAAAGTCGGTGAAATAGCGGAAGAAGAACAGCATCATCCCGATCTTCATGTTTACTATGGCAAGGTGATCATTGATTTAGCGACTCATGCCATCGGAGGTCTGTCGGAAAATGATTTCATTATGGCATCAAAAATTGAAGATATTTAGAGTTTTTGCGTTCCATATTACAGTGGATTGTTTGTTTATTAACGCGGGGCTTCTGGTTCCGCGTTTTTTTGGTTCATATTTCAAAACCCGGGTCTTTGCCGGTAAACACTTGTCCAGATTATCAGGGATAAAACTCAACACCAATGATGGAAATGTCGTCGAAAATGGCAGTGCTTCCCTCTTCAATTGATTGGTCTTCAATGATATTCCGAATATTCTGATCGATCCTTTCCTTATTGGCCACACGTGACCTGATCTGGGCTGTATCATAATGCACTTTTTCACTGCCCATCAATTCAACCAATCCATCGGTATAACAAAGCAATTTTGTACGTTCGGAAATTGTTATTTCTCCTTTTTTTATGGAAGGTATCTCATCGAGCATACCAAGGCCAATACAGCCTTCCTCAAGGAATTGCATTTCTCCGCTCTCTGTTGGATACAATATCGGTGGGTTATGGGCCCCCGTTATGTATTCCAGCAATCTCGTCTGGTAATTGTATTTGGCAAGGAAGAGGGTGATAAACTTTTCCCCCTTGGCACTAGCCATAACCCGCTCATTCAATATGGGAATAAGCTCCTCAAGCTTCGTATTGGTGGTGAACAGGGCTCTTAAGTTAGCCTGGAAATTTGACATCAGCAAAGCCGCCGAGATGCCCTTTCCTGATACATCTGCAATACAAAATACCTCCTCGTTTTCATTCAGGCGGATATAATCGTAATAATCCCCTCCAACCTCATAATGGGGTCTATAAAAAGTCGACACAAATATTCGTTCATTATTGGGGAGCATATTGTTGTCGGGTATCAGCATGGACTGCATCCGGGAGGCCAGTTCAAGTTCCTTTTTCAAAGCCTCCTGCCTGAGGCTTTCATTGTACAACCTAATATTCTCTATAGCAACGATAATAATATTTGAGAGGGTCTGAATAAAATTCAAATGTTTGATGGTGGGGCTTACCCCTTTTGACTCCTCATCAATATCTCCGATTAAAACATAGGCAATGGGGTCATTATTATTAAATACAGGAATGATGTTGTCAAAAGTCCTGAGATGGGGATTTGGAGAAGAGGTAACAAAAGTGATTTCTTCAGT
>JBNJFN010000415.1:0-3089 GCA_051746885.1 Bacteroidota bacterium
ACTGAGGAATCACCACTGACGACATCATAACTCACGAGCCCTTGCTTATCCTCACCAGACAAAGATTCTAGCCGCATGTAACCTGAACCATCCGGATTCCACTTTGCCTGAAATGATTTAGGATTGAACTCATTGCCCTCATAAATGGCCCGGAGTCTTTCTACAGTCTCAACCGGCACATCACCGGTACTGTGGATGTTTTTTTCCTTTTGTGACTGAGCATATACAATCCCTGATGACAAAGTTGCATGAATCAGGAAAACTGTAATCATCACTTTCAGATTTGTTTTACTTTTTCTCATAACTATAATTTTTACCATAATATAACATTCTAATTAATTACACTGATTTCTTCTTGATAAATATTCATCTAGGAAATGTTGCTTCAGCTCATCTGAATCCCCATACTGCTTATGAAGTTCTTCCAGTTTTGTGAGCAACCTTTCCCGTACCTCGGAATAGGTTGGATCATTGTATATGTTCCGTATCTCATCAGGATCTTCCTCAAGGTCATACATCACCCATTCATCCACATCATAATAGAAGTGAATAATTTTCAATATTTTATGGAGTTAAGGCTAAGGGTTGGGTCTAAAATTGAACATGTTTCAGAGATACAAAAAATCCATTTTTGCCAGTCAATATATTCAATTACCAAAAAGCTCCAAGCTGCTGATTGGCATATGGAATCTGAAGGAGTTTTTGGAGCCATTGGAAAATAATTTTAAGTGGTTTTTATGGGTGTGATCTTTATAAAAATACCTTGTTCCCCTGATAGAAACTACAAATCCAATTTTACTAAAAATGAAATATAACGCAGAAGGTTTAATCATTTCATATCCTGTGGTGCTTTTCCTCCGGGTTTTAAATGCTCTGTAAGATAATTCAGCAAGAGATATCTCAGGTGTCTGGAAGTATTCTCGCCTTCATGAATACCATGGGTTCTGTTGGGATATGTCATCATAGTGAATTTTTTGTTGTGTTTTATAAGTTCGTTGATCAATCTTTCAGCACCCTGATAATGTACATTGTCATCGGCACTGCCATGGACAATCAGCAGATCACCCTCCAAATTCCCGGCGTAATTTATAGAGGAAGATACGGAGTATCCCTCGGGATTCCTTTGCGGTGTACTCATGTAGCGCTCCTCGTATATTGCATCATAAAGATGGGGAACAGGTTTGGAGGCTACAGCCATCCCGGTTTTATAAATTTCCGGATACCTGAACAAAGCATTTAAAGTTGAGGTTCCTCCTCCGCTCCATCCCCAGATAGCCACTCTTTCAGGATCAATAAAAGAAAATTTATTCAATACCTGTTTCATGGCTAAGGCATGTTCATGGGCATTGATCTGATACATATATTTATAGATATACTTCCTCCAGGCTCTTCCTTTGGGAGCCGGTGTACCACGAGTATCCATGCTCATTACGATATATCCTTTTTGTGTCAGCATCAGGTGCCAAAGATAACTACTTCCACCCCATCTATCCTGCACTGTCTGTCCTGCGGGTTCATTATATACATAAACCAAAACCGGATATTTTTTGGAGGGATCAAAATCCGGAGGTTTCATTATATAGCCGTCGACATCGACAGAATCCTCAATTGTCACCTGATAGAATTCTACAGGGGTCTTTTGCAGTTTGTTATATTTCTTTCTAAGCTTATTGTTATCTACCAGCACTCTCATCTTCTCATGCGAAGGTAGCTTAATAAGCTCGGTGACATGAGGTTTTTCGAAAGCTGAAAAACGATGAATGGCATAACCTGCACCAGGAGCGATATCATAGGAATGAAAACCTTTTTCATTCACCGGGGACAATCTTTGAGGTTTGGCCTTTCCACCCATCTCCACCCTGAATAGATACCTTTGTGCCGCATTTTCAGGAGAGGCGATATAATAAACAAATTTTCCGCTGGTATCTATTTTCAGAACATCAATTACATCAAAATTACCCTTAGTAATGGGGTTGACTTCTTTTCCGTCTCTAGACACAAGATAAATATGCCGCCAGCCAGTACGTTGGCTAACCCAGGTAAAATGCTTCCCATCAGGCATCCATTGGAGATCGTCTACAGGATCCAGCCATGCTTTATCCTTTTCCCTCATAATCTCTTCCACCTTACCAGTTTCAGCGTCCCCTAAAAGCACATGATTGGTGTTTTGCAGACGATTCATATATTGAATAATAACTTGCTCGCTATTTGCAGCCCATTCCATACGGGGAATATAATGATTTCTTGGATCCCCCTTTGTTTGCATCCATACAGTCTGACCTCCATTGGCAGGAATAACACCGACTTTGCATGCAGACAGTGTTTCACCGGCTTTGGGATATTTAATTTTTTTCGAAATGTAAGGATACAAGCTATCGCTGCGGTTAACTATAATGTATTCTTTCACCTTACTTGCATTCAACTTCCAATAGGCTATTTTCTTTCCACCCGGGCTCCATCTGAAACCATCACGGCAGGAAAACTCCTCCTCATATGCCCAGTCAAAAGTTCCATTAATTATATTTTCAGAACCATCATGAGTCAATTGTTTGATTTTTCCTGAGGACAGATATTCCACATAAAGATTATGCCCGGAAACATAGCCTACGCGTGTGCCATCAGGAGAAAACTTGGCAAACATCAAACTCGAGGCAGGTAGATTTTTCCCCAACTGATAAAGCTCATATGTTTCCAAATCAAATACCCAATAATCACCTCTGGTATTATAGCGCCACACACGCTCGGAATTGGTAAATATCAGCAACTTATCTTTGTCCGGAGACCAAGAGTAATCTTCTATCTTTAAAGGATTATCCATTGTTCCGGGAATCAATCGTTCAGCCCGGATGTAAACAGATCGCTCTCTGGTTTGCATATCATATAGCATCACATCATATGCTCCGGAATATTCTTTGGATTCTTCCAGCCAAGTATAAGCAGTACCATCCGGAGTCCATTTTATTTCAGCCATACGTTCACTCTGGAACTCATGGGTTTCATATAAACGATCGGTAGTAAGGAATCCATTGTCTTGTTGTGCGTTCACTTCACCGAAAAAAACAACGAACAGCAAAATGAACGACCCATAG
>JBNJFN010000416.1:0-3087 GCA_051746885.1 Bacteroidota bacterium
AAGTTTCCCGTTTAAGAAAAATTGCTGTTTTTTATTATTGACGGCTTCTTTTTTGTGATGAATGTTGTTTTTGTTTTGATGAGAATTTGTCTGAATGCAGCAGGTTAGACAACACAGCCCGAAAAACCGGGTTGGGGGATATATATCCCCGGTGAAAAGGTTTTTCCCGGATTTTTTTTACCTCTTCGAATAAACGGTTCTGGGACAAGGTTATATGCCCCTTTTCTTGATGATAATCCGCCAGATATAGTTGTTCGGTTTGCCCCGGCGTGGGGACCAGCCAAATTTGTCTACCCAGGTAATACATGTCCATAATTGTTGAATAACCGGCCCGGGCGATGATGATCCGGTTCGATTTTATGGATTTCTGTAAAGCATCGGTGGAAAGGTGTGAATATACATCCAGGTTGTTGCTTTTTGTCTCCCGGCCGGTCTTTTTTGCAGGGATTCCGGTAATGAGGGTTGTTTTTTCGTTTAATCGCGGGGCGTTTTTGCGAAGCTCCCGCTCAAGAAGGGAGCGTTGGGGTTCGGGGCCGGAAATAATGGCCAATATGCCGCTGAGAGGAGTGTCTTTGTCAATGGTGGTGGGTTCTTTTGGGTTATGAAACCGCGAAAGTGGACCGATCAATTTGGCATGAGCGGGCAGTGGATATTTATGCACCAGATCCCCCGCAAGGGAGTGTTTTTTGGGGAAGTCGGGGACCCATACTTCATCGAATTTGTTCAGCAAAAACCTGATCAGGTTATGAACCGGCCACTCTGTCCACTTCAGCAGGCCTGGCATTTTAATCATGAGCTGGTGGGTGATGATCACCGAGAAAACATCAGGGTGCCGGGCGCCATATCGATTGTCCGAAACAATAAGGCCGGGATTGAATTTGTTGACCAGTTCTTCGGTTCGTTTCTTTTCTTTTCCGGGCCACTGCATCAGTTTGGGAAGTTGGAGGGTCAGTTTGATCAGGAGGTGTTTGTGTCGACTATAACGGATTTCAGGCCCATCAAATCGGGTGGTTTCTATGCCCGGGAATTCTTTTTGCAACCAGCTTTCTATTTTGGGTGATGCAGCAACAACAACTCTGTGTCCCTGCTCATGAAACCAGCGAATCAGGGGCAAATCCCGGGCAATATGGCCCAAGCCCCAGTCTAAAGGACAGAACAATACAGTCATAACAGCAAAGAGATTGCAATCTTTTTGACAAAAATATGAACTTAATTTAGAAAAAGGGTGTCCGGATGTTTTTGTTATCTTTGAACGCTTACATTTTTATTCTGCATTTGGCGAGGAAGTTATGTTATTTAGTGAAGTCATCGGACACAAACACCTGAAAGATCATCTCATCAGGATGGTTCAGGAAGAGCGCATCAGTCATGCACAGCTCTTTTCCGGCATTCCCGGGTCGGGGCCATTGCCTCTGGCTCTTGCTTTCGCTCAGTATGTAAATTGTCAGAACCCTGGAGCCGCCGATGCTTGTGGTGTCTGTTCCGAGTGCAAAAAAATGTCCCGCCTTGTACATCCCGATTTGCATTTTGTTTTCCCGGTGGTAAAAAGGAAAAACCGGAAAGCGATTAGCGAGGTTTATATGGATGAGTGGCGGCAGTTTCTTTCGCAAAAATCCTATTTTACCGAACAGGAATGGTTTGGTTTTCTCGATACCGAGAAGGCGCAGGGAATGATTTATACTGACGAGAGCCCCGAAATCATTAAAAAACTATCCTTTAAAAATTACGAAGGAAAATACAAAATTATGATCGTCTGGCGGCCGGAAAAAATGCACAATTCTGCCGCCAACCGGCTGTTGAAAATACTTGAGGAGCCTCCGCCAATGACCCTTTTCTTGTTGGTTTCTGAATCTCCTGCATCGATTTTGCCTACCATTCTTTCACGAACCCAGCAACTGAAGGTGCCAGGCATTGATGATGAGTCCATGGTTGGTGGGCTAAAGAAGCATTTTGGTGTTTCTGATGAAGAAGCCCGGGCCGCCACCAGGGCTTCGCAGGGCGATTTCATTAAGGCGAGGGAATTCCTCGATAACAGTGAGGAAAAACAACTTTTCTATGATAAATTTTCCAGTTTTATGCGCTTTTCCTATAGAAGGAATTTTGAAAAAATCATAGAATGGGTTGATGAACTGGCTTCTATGCCCAGGGAGCAGATTAAAAGTTATCTGGAGTACAGCATCAGGACATTGAGAGAGAGTTATATGGCCAACTTCAGTATTAAAGAATTGGTCTTTGATGCACCTCATGAGCATAAGTTTATTTCGGATTTCAGCCGTTTTGTTCATGAAGGGAATGTTGAGCAAATGGTGGAGGAATATAGTCTGGCGCTTTCCCATATCGAGCATAACGGAAATATGAAGTTGGTTTTGTTCGATATGGCGGTCAATATAAGCAGTATTTTTATTCATTCTCAGAAGGCTTCCTGAAATTCAGGCTTCCTGCTGATATTGTGGAAAGAGATTGAATAGACAAAAGGTTGTTAACTTTGCAGTGAATTTTAGAGAATGAGTTCATTTAAATGGTTATGGTCCGTAAATTGGTAGTTCGTTAAACTTTTGCAAAACCATGTAATTTAGTTGTTTAAAGCTTTGGTGTTTTTCATGTAAAATCACGATATATCAGCATTATACGAATTTTCTAACATCTAACATCTAATTTTCTAACGATCTATTGTATATTGGACCGACACTAAATTATTTCGCCAACGGGCGGAGATGTAATGGAAGAACATGAATGAACAGCCGGGCCTTTATGGAAACCAGGTTACCCGATGAATGTGATGATACAGGCACGAATTAATGAAGCAAGATCATTGGAGAAGCCGGGAGAGAAAGATTTCCAGGGGGCGGCTATGAAACTATATATATCAGGAGATTTCCAGTTTGTCCGGTTGATTAATGCTTATCAGGCCTGATTTTCAGGTGAGCAAAAATCAATTTAAGGGAGGAATTGTTCCAGAGATCTCTTCAAAAAATGAAGTCAAAATGGTGGATGACACAGAAGTAATACCCAACAATAACAGTTGTTCAAATTGCAGCAGTCGCTGCGGAAAACTTGATGTTTTCGACTGGCTTGCGGATCTGCCTA
>JBNJFN010000417.1:0-3081 GCA_051746885.1 Bacteroidota bacterium
CTGCTGACCAAGTTCTCTGGTTGAGGGCAGCATTTCCCCGACCTGAAATTGCTTGGTAGCAATCATCAATCGAATACGATCGGCAATATATTTGGCAGAGGTTTTCAAATAAGCGGTAATTTGATCAATGGATATCGTAGCCACTGAAAATCACAATTTATTCCCAATAAAAAAAAGGCAGAACCGAAGCTCTGCCTTTTTAACAAATTTATGCGATGAAAGTTTTACAATCCTACTTCTTAAAAAGAAGCTTTTAGTTCAACCATCGCCATACGTCTAATTGTTGGTGAGGCCACAAATTCACGAACTTCTGAATTGAAAACATTCGTCAACTGTGCCGAAAGGGTAAGGTTATCATTAATATTGTATCCACCACTTATATCAACGTTAATAAAACCACCGAGCGGCCCCTCATTCCAGTCTCTTCCAACTTTGGCATTTTCCACAACAGGATCACCAGTCACCGTAATGTCTTGGTTTGTTTCGGAAGCAATGTTGATACCGGAAAAGAAATTATAACTTTGCACCCATCGGCCAAAAATACTACCAAAGAATTTATCCTTGTTAACATTCAACCCGAGATTGACTTTATTTTCGGGGGTATTGATTGGCAGGTCGGTAGCTTCCACTTCTCCATCTCCATTGGCATCATTATCCAGATCATTCGTATCCAGCGAATAATTAAAATAGGAGTAATTGGCGCTTATATTTATGTCATCGTTTATATAGTAATTAAATCCAAGATCAAATCCGTAGGTATTTACTTTACCATAATTAAGATAAGTAAGTACATAATCCCCGGGCTGCGCTATTCCTCCCTGGAGTTCCCCAATCGGCTGATCTCCTCTTTTCGTTACTACCGGACCTCCGGTTAATCCCTCTGGCGCTATATTAGCCAATGGACTTAAGAAATTTTCAGAAAAGTTGTAATAGGCATTCGCATCTACAAAAAAGTTTGAAGAGGGCGTTCCTTTATATCCCAATTCTAATGTCTGAATAGTTTCAACATCAATTGCATCTACCTCTGATCCGTCACTAAGCGTAAATCCTTCACCGTTACCGAGTACGATACCACCGAACATATTGGTCTCCATATTCAGTATGGTTGGAGCAGCAATCCCTTTTCCATAGGTCAAACGCCATGTCCCTTCTTCTCCTACCCGCAACAGTCCCGCTTTGGGAATAAAATTGAAACCGTATTTATCATGATTATCACCACGGGCTGCAAAGGTTGCTTTCAGTCCTCCAAAACCCAGGGTTTTTTCCAGTTGCATCGACAATCCAATCTGATCTATCACGATATCACTTTCACCATTGTTATCCAGTAGATATGATCCCTTACTGTTGGCCATATCCCTTTGATACTGGACTCCAACGATGTAATTGAAATTCCCAATATTGTTATTGTACTGTAACTCTGAGGCTAAGCGCCTGGAATCATCTTTAAAAACAGCTCCCCGCGGAAGGGCCGTACCGTTGTCCGGTGTTGTCCCAAACCACTGTTCAGTAAAAGAACGCTCTAATGCTTCTTCTTCACTGAATCCGGCATCCATGAACGTCAAATAATTTTGGGTACGCTGATTCATTGCAAATGTATCATCCGTGTTACTCCAGGTATGATCTACCTGCATGTATAAATTTTGGGAACTGTATTGACCTTGCACATAATGTACCTGCCAATCTTTAATACTATTTCTGCCAGCATTGGTCGCCCCGATATAATTGCTGTTACTACCTCCATAATTCAAGATAATATCCGAGTCATTACCTACATCAAAATAGAGGCCGGCTTCTCCTTTTAGTACATCAAAATCACGGTCCAAACCGATCTCAGGAGAGGCATGCTCTGTAGGTGGATTTGCTCCTCCTGAAAAATCACTCGGTGCAGTATTGGTAAAATATACCGTATCAGTATACGCAAATTCCTTACCCTGGGTGTATCCCCCCGTTAATTTAAGCGCAACACCATCAAAAATTTCCTCCGCATAGCGGAATCTTCCAGAAAACTGGTCCTGACTTCCTGCGCCAATCACCCCAGTAATTCCTTCCGTTTCTCTGGGGTCTTTCGAAATTGTATTGATCAATCCATTGTGTGCATTAGGTCCATACAAGGCTGCAGATGGGCCTAATATCACTTCAGTTCGATCAATATCTTCTTTAATTTTAGGCTCCATCAAACCAAACGGCAGCTCCGTCGCTATCAGTGTAGAAAGCCTGCCATCAGTCATCTGTAGTACTTTCGTATTAAATGCACTGTTGAATCCTCGAACATTAATACCAGTACCATAAACCCCAGTACGCACATAATCTACTCCCTTTAAGCGAGAGAGAAGTTCCCCTGTATTAAATGTAGCAAGTTGTGAAAGTTGCTCATCATCCACTACTTCAATAGTTGCAGGGGCATCAGTTATTTTCTCCGCTTTTCGTCCCTTCGTAGCCGAAATCACCACTTCATTACCTCTAGAAACGGTTTCATTCAGCGTAATGTTCTGCGTAACCGTTTCACCGGCCGCAATATCTAACGGATCACTTTCAAAGGTCGAATATCCCAGGTACGAAGCCTTCACCTCATAGGTGCCGGGCTCAACACCCGTTATTTCATACGTCCCCGATTCGTCCGTTGCCGCTCCCTTTGAAGTTCCTGCAAGAGCAACATTTACGCCCGGCATCACATCGCCAGTCGCCTCATTAATTACCTTCCCCTCGATAGTGCCCATACTCTGCGCGACTGCTCCCATTGCCGAGAACAACACAAAACACAGCACCGTCATTATTGTTTGTACTTTCATATTAATTCCCCTTTTATTTGGAATTGTTGTTAAGGTTATCCATCCGTTTCTTTTTTGGTTATCAAAGTTTTTAAATCTTTCAAATACCATAGCTAAAAATTTTTATTCCCCGCCGGTTCTTTTTGGATATGATTCAATAACGCTTGTCTTGTTATTTCGGGCTTTTCAATAAAAGGGGTATGCCCGCAATCAGGAATTTGCTCACGGTAAACCTTTCCTCCCTTCGATCCATAGGCGGCCAGGACATATTCAATTTGGGATGCCATAGGCTGTGGGGGATATACCTCTTCGC
>JBNJFN010000418.1:0-3066 GCA_051746885.1 Bacteroidota bacterium
TGGTTTCTCTATGAGTGGCTTCTGGATAAACAATTAAAAATTAAGGATCTCGATAAAGGAAATTATATATCTCTACTCAATGAAAATCTTCAGTATGGTCTGGAGGGAACTCGCTCCAAACGCCACCGGATCATCAATAACCTTCCGGGTAACCGGGATTTTTGTCCGTTAATTTTTAAAACGGAAAAGCTGGAAAGCTACATCCAGGCCAATCTGGCCCATGAGAAAAGGAAAAGTCTGAAGGATTTCCATAAGGATATTCTGCCAAGAGCGGCGGCTTTCTTGTTGCACAAAGATTCCAAAGCCTCATTTACTATTGAGGGCGAGAGCCCGAAGAGTAAACGCGCCGCGCGCTGGGGCAAAGCTATTGGTGAAGCCGGAAAAAACCGCTTGAGTCAGGAAGAACTTCTGAGGCTGCAACAGATGGTTATTGAAAGCAAGCGGTTTGTGAAAATGGGATTTCGTCGCCAGGGAGGTTTTATCGGCGAACATGAACGTACAACCGGTGAACCTATTCCGGAGCATATTTCGGCCCGATGGAAGGATTTGGATCAATTGATCGCAGGGTTGCTGAAAACCAATGAGACGCTGAATGAATCCGATTTTGATGCGGTTCTGGCCGCCGCCATAATTGCTTTTGGCTTTGTTTTTATTCATCCTTTCCAGGATGGAAACGGCCGGATTCATCGCTATCTGATACATCATGTTTTAGCCCGGAAGCAGTTTACACAGCAGGGCCTGATATTTCCGGTATCCGCATCCATTCTGGACCATATAGACGATTACCGCCGGGTACTGCAAAAGTATTCGCATCCCTTGCTTGATTTTATCGATTGGAAGTCTACTTCCGATAACAACGTGGAGGTAAACAACGAAACCATCGATTATTACCGCTATTTTGACGCCACGCCACAGGCTGAATTTCTGTTCGATTGTGTGTATGACACCATTCAAAACATCATCCCGCAGGAAGTCAAGTTCCTGGAAAAATACGATCGCTTCAAACGCTTTATCGACGATGAGTTTGAAATGCCCGACAAAATGGTGGCCACGCTGGTAAGATTCCTGGAACAAAACGAAGGCAAACTTTCCAAAAGAGCGCGTGAGAAAGAGTTTGCTCAAATCACGGAAAAAGAAATTCAAAAAATTGAGGATTATTACAATGGTATATTTTTCTGAATTTGCCATTGAAAATATGGCATGGTGTTTGGGTGTTTCAAAGCGAAGTCACTGGAAATTCTGCAGATTACCCTACTTCATTATTGACTTAAGATGGTCTTGAAATTATTCAAGACACAACGGACTAATTCTAACATCTAAAACGAAACAATTATGAAACGAATTGTATTTATTTTACTTTCGATCTCCATTGTAACTTTTACAAAAGCACAAACCTCCGGTGAATATGACTTATCCGAATATGCCCTGCCTGATTTAGAACTGCAAACACTGGATTTTAATTTTGGATTGAGTGGCGACGGTAGCGGACTGCAATATAATCCTGACTTTGAGACAGAAAACAGTGACCTTTCAGGTCAAAGCCATAGTCTGTCTTTACAATCAGATTATTCATTGTACAGGAACACTCGAAAACAACAACTCAACCTGGAGGCAGGTTTTTCCTTAGGTGGTGGGTTCAATGAAAGGTCTGAAAATGATAAACTTGTTTATAAGAAGAGGTTTTTTGGTCCTTCTTTATCCTTAAGGTTAAACAGCAGGTTTTATTTAAACGACAAATTCTTTTACGGGGCAGAACCCGAACTCCGGACAAGTTTCGGATTGCAAAAGGAGAAAAGCAGAAATTATGATGGTGATTTACAAGAGGATAAAAGCAACAGAACCTCTGCCGATATTCTCCTGCCCTTAAAAATAGGAGTTGGTCGCATAGAGAGCGTAACCGATGCACGCCAGGCGATTTTTATTCTTGAAGCCTTAAAAGACAACGGCCATCTTAACAGAACAGCTTCTAAGGAGGAAATTACCGCTTTTGCCGAGTTGATTTCCAAAACCCGTAATCGCCGTTTTTTCGATAGCCGTATCCAAAAAATTAAAGAACTCGAAGCGTTAGACGGTTTTCTGAAAAATGAAGACTTTGTTGAAAACAACGATATTTCTTACTTCACCACTCTGATGGATTACTGGAATTATGGCAGGCCTGTATTCATGGGAGCAGGAAATCGTTTTTCGCTGGTATTGGCTCCCGGTTACAGAATTTATAATTCGGTGTCTGATGAGCCAGGTACGCTGGTGGATGATAAAAGCCGAAGCACCTATAAATCCTTACAGGCAGGCGTCAAATATTTTCATACCAAACCCCATGGTTTGCATTGGCACCACTCTTTAAGCTTCAGGGCTTTTGCAGGATGGTTGAAGTATGAATCAGGACATCCTGACGATCCGGTTTCCACTACAAGGGAGGAAAGTCATCCTAATCTGCAATTTCGCCATGGAAACAATCTGAATTATTATATGAACACCCGTACCACTGTTAAGGTGGGATATGATATCAGTTATACACATTTCATAGATGATTCTCAACCTGAAAATGAGGTGTTGTCTACCTCCGGAGATGTGGTATCCGGAAGCATCAACTTAAATGCTTATTACTACATCTCGCCTAAACTCAGACTCAGCTTTGATTCCAGGCTCAATTATTTCTGGCAGGACTTTCAGGACTTTCCGCTGGAAGGTATGGACATGTGGGACTGGACAGATTCTGGAGATGTTTATACTTTTTATCCTGTAACAGATTTAGAAACGGCTTTTAAAGGGCACCAAAAAAAGTTTAATTTCAATTACAGCCTGTCTCTGAGCTATAGCCTGTTTTAAAGGGTTAACCCCGGCTTTTGACTTAGGTTGGGAGCCGGGGATAAAAGACCACTAAGGTTTTTGTTTTGGTCAATTAGTATTACTTTCGTTTGCAACCATCGCGATCGTTGGGTTGTCAAGCAAATTTTGTGACCAAATACTAAAACTATGAAACTATCTACCAAACTCTTCACTTTGCTTTTGATGCTTTTATCAGTGTTATCTGAGTCCTTCGCCCAGGACACGCTACAGGTTCAG
>JBNJFN010000419.1:0-3051 GCA_051746885.1 Bacteroidota bacterium
GGAACCGTAGATTAAATTTTAAATATATCATAACCCTTATAAACTGCAAAATCAATGATTGGCTCCTAAATTTAGAAACAGGCCTGAAACCATGGATCAATTTTTTGAGCCGAATGGGAAGACAGATAAAGAACCTTCATGGATCATTCCGTGAGCTTCGACATAATTGTTTCTTCTGTGACATATTCTCCGGAGTCGGCTTCCGCCATGGCCAAACCCAGCTTCATGTCAAGGAGGGCCTCGGATAATGCGTCCTCAAGCAGATCTTTTCTTTCCGTTAATACAGCAGTAACGGCCTCCTTGATTATTTCCCTTAATTCGGTTTTTGATATTTCATTTGTTTGCATATGCCACTCCGGTTCGGCTTTTTTGTTTTGACCTTATGCTTTTATTGTGGTGTGGCTTGTAACGATTGTCAATACTGATAAACCAAAGGTGCAATTTGGGCTGGCGAGTTTTTTTTCCGAAAAAAAGTTGAAAAGGTGGCATGCTGGCGGGTGGAGGATCAATATCTGGAAATCGAGGTGTATTATGCAGGTAGTCGTGAAAAGGCCCCATATTAAAATGGAGGGGGAAATTTCCCCTGAGCTCATCGCTTTTTTAAAAGAGAGATACGGAGACGTTGATGTAATTGAAAACGAAGATGATGAGCTGGTGGAAATCATGAAAACGGAATAGGTATAAGCGCACGATCCAGGCTTGCCGGAGCTGAGCGGTGCCGAATCGTGGGCAAATTGTGAGTTCAGCGGTGGAATTCCGGGATTGAAATCGAAGGCGGGCAACAGGTTTTTTAATGCATTGGAATATCAGTTGAGTTGGGGTAAAATATGATTAGGAAAATTGCCCCCCAACACCTTTAATTCCACTTGATCTGGTTGGAGATTCTGGCGCAATGATAACTGCAGGGCTCGTAAAACTATCCGATGCCGGTTGGCCTGGCGAATTAAAACGGTTGTGTGAAAGCATTGGCTTCGGCACTTTGAATCCAGGCATTATTGATGAGATAGAAGCCAGACTATCCCCTGACATCTCTCAAATCGTTGTCGAATATCCTTACAGGGATTTTGATTTCAGCAGCACGTATTCGATGTTTTATACGAAAAAACACAGGCGTGTAAGCAGGGAAAGCCTGCGCATGCACTTTTTTGGCAATAAAATCCAGCAAGCCGCTTACTACGGATTTATGACGCTGCGCCCCAGCCTGGTGGACCAGCGCGGTAGAAGCCATATATCTCCCAAAGCGGTTAAAAAACCTGAGCCTGTTTATATTGTAACGGCAAATTCAACAGCCCATCTTTTTGGCCAGCCGTTTAGGGTGCAATCATTCCCCTGGATGGCCCAGGAAACGGATATAGCAGTATGCGCACATGTAGCAGTATGGTCTATAATCAATTATTATGCAGTCAAATATTCGCGTTACAGAAGCTTTTCCATAGCGGAAATAGCTGCTGAAGTACCAGGTTTCCTGGGCAGGACTATCCCTTCTGAAGGATTGAATCTGCTACAGATTTCCACACTGCTTACAAAAGCCGGATTTTATCCATTGTTTCTCAAAAAAGTCCCACGCGATCCCAAGCCGTTTTTTCAAGCTATTTATGCCTATATTGAATCCGGCATCCCCTTGGTTGGAGTAATGACCAAAATGGAGCACGCCGTGGCCATAATGGGCCACGGTCCGCTCAAAAATGTTCCTTCGGTAAAAAACCAGGATACTTTTCAATGGAGTGCCGACTATATTGATGAGTTCATTGTATCTGACGACAACCACCTCCCATTTGCATCTATTTCCAGGGACAGCACCGATGGCAGTTATTGCTTTGAAGATTTGGATTACATCGTTATCCCCCTTTATGAAAAAATGTATCTAAATGCAAACGTGGTGATTGAGCGCGTCCGGTACCTGATTGAGTCAAAAGGGCTGAAGATACCGCCTAACGCTGTCTGCAGGCCCTATCTCACATCTACCCGCTCTCTTAAAAGGCAGGCTTATTCAAATAACAGTATGAATGCCGACCTTAAAAACATTCTGCTGAGGCTGCCGACGCCCCAGTTTGTATGGTGCGCGGATTTTATGACAGCAGAAGATGGATTTGACAATACATTCAGCAGAATAATCATTGATGCAACTGCCGGAACATATGAAGCTGAACCGTGGTTATTGTTGCATGATAACGAGCGTGTTTTATATTTTGACAGCGATACTGATCAATGGTATAGGCTTAATATTCAAATCAAGCCTTATTCCACATACATAAATAACCTGAAGGGATATTGATCATGACCTTCAAAAAATTAATAGAAAAACAGGTAAAGGGTGAAAAAATATCGTCTCCTTCAACCGAAGAGTATAAAAAAAAACAGGAAGAAATAAACGATCGAATAAAAGCGATTGTTAAGCACTATGAACGTTCTGCAGAAGAAGCCGCAAAGCATTATGTCAGGTTTTATAATGTGTGAATAAATTCAGATCAATTTCATTGCCGTTACTGTCCCGCCAGAAGTAAAATTCCGTGTTTTCCATCCGGTTGAACCGGGCCTTGACCAGTTCTGACACAACAAAGGTTTCAAAAATACTGCCGCGAAGCGGATGGGTTGCCAGCTGGCCGGGGTTAAGGTTTTTGGGCAAATACCGCACGCGCCAGAGTCGTTTTTCCGGACTGCCGGGGGCCGGTGATGGTAACGATGGGAAATCCCTGTAGTTGAAGGGATATTAATTTTTCAGCATCTCGGGAAATCATGGTTTATGCAAATTGTAAATCGTTTTTACAGTCTGCATAAAACACGGGGCATTTGAGGATGGTTCAGTTGTAAGTTTTAAGTGTTAAGTAAAATAAGGGGTTAGGAGAGATTGGATGGCGGGGGAGACGGTGAGGACTTATGAAGAGGTTCAAGGTTGAAAAATTCGGGAAGAGTACATTGACATGTAACCATTAAAAGGTTACATTAACAGAAACGAATTCTATCCGGCATAATGACTGATAAACCAAAGGTGCAATTTGGGTTGGCGGGTTTTTTTCCGAAAAAAAGTTGAAAAAAATGTCCTAAAGATGC
>JBNJFN010000420.1:0-3018 GCA_051746885.1 Bacteroidota bacterium
ATTATTGAGGATGCTTTTAAATTGTATTTGATTTTATCCGCTTGTTATTGGAAAAAGAATGGTTTCAGCAAGCTATAACATCCTTTATAATCAGAAGATTAATTCCAGGGAAGGTCTTCTTAAAGATCGTATTATGATTATATTTTGACTTTAATAATCTCTTTAGTCATTTTAGCTTTGTATCAGAATAGAAAATTTTAAAGTCAAAGAAAAGATGGAAGATAAAACCAAAGTTAATGGCGCGGAAGCGCTTCTCCTGTCACTGATCAGGGAAGAGGTAGATACGATTTTCGGTTATCCCGGAGGGGCCATCATGCCCATGTATGATAAGATGTATGACAAGCACGATTTGCTCAATCACATTCTTGTACGGCATGAACAGGGTGCGGCACATGCCGCCCAGGCCTATGCTCAGGTTACGGGCAAACCAGGTGTTTGTTTTGCCACTTCAGGACCAGGGGCAACCAATCTAATGACAGGCATTACCAATGCAAATCTCGATTCCATTCCTGTTGTTTTCATTACTGCACAGGTGCCTTCGGGTTTACTGGGTACCGATGCTTTTCAGGAAACCGATATGATTAGCCTTTCCATGCCGGTCACCAAATGGAACTATCAGATTACCTCGGCTGAAAAAATTCCCGAAGCGGTAGCCAAGGCATTTTATTTTGCCAAATCCGGAAGGCCCGGACCTGTTTTGCTGGATATAACCAAAGATGCCCAGGTACAGGAATTTGATTTCTACTATAAAAAAATTAAGTCCATTCGTGCTTACAATCCCAAACCGACACTTGACAAAGACAAGGTTCAGCAGGCTCTTGACATGATGAGCCGTTCAAAAAAGCCCATGCTGCTTGCCGGACATGGAATACTGATAGCCAACGCACGTGATGAAGTCATGGAGTTCGTGGATAAAACCAAAATACCAACGGCAGTTACCCTTTTGGGCAAATCAGTTATTGATGAAGATCATCCTTGTTTTGTCGGTATGTTGGGGATGCATGGCAATTATGCGCCCAATAAGCTTACCAATGAGGCAGATTTGATCATAGCTGCGGGAATGCGCTTTGATGATCGTGTTACGGGTGATGTTAGCCGGTACGCACCCAATGCCAAAATCATTCATGTTGATATTGACAAAGCCGAGCTGAATAAAAACGTGAAGGCCGATCTGGCCATTCATGCTGATATCAAAGATTTTTTACAGCAGATCGTTCCGGCACAATACTATACCTGCAACTCTGAATGGCGCCAGGAATTTAAAAGGCTGGCTGAGATCGAAAAAGAAAAAGTCATTGCCCCGGAGTGTTATCCTGAAAATGGACATTTAAGAGCAGGCGAGGTGATCAGTAAAGTTTCCCGGCTAACCAAACGGGAAGCCATAGTTGTTACTGATGTCGGTCAAAACCAGATGATGGCAGCCCGGTATTATGGATTCAAAAATCCCAACACACTGATCACTTCAGGAGGGCTTGGCACCATGGGTTTTGGACTGCCCGCGGCTGTGGGAGCCCAGGTAGGAAAGCCCGACAAAACAGTGGTATTATTCACCGGAGACGGCGGATTCCAGATGACCGCCCAGGAACTGGGCACTGTGGTACAATATCAGCTACCTGTCAAAATCATTATTTTCAACAACAATTTCCTGGGTATGGTCCGTCAGTGGCAGAATCTGTTCAACGACAAACGCTATGCTCAAACGACTATGCCAACACCGGATTTTCCCATGATGGCAAAATCATTCGGCATAGAAAGCAAATGGGTCAATGAACGCGATCAACTGGATAACGCTATAGAGGAAATGTTTGCCCATGAAGGGCCTTATCTGATGGAAGTAAGCATCGAGAAAGAAGCCAATGTATTCCCGATGATCTATCCCGGAAAGGCCGTTGATGAAATCGTACTTCATGAAGAATAATAATCCCAAAAGCTTTAAATAACCATGAAAGATTTTTATACAATCATTGCATTTTCTGAAAACCATATCGGTTTACTAAACCGCATCACCATTATTTTCACCCGCAGACATATCAATATTGAAAGCCTTACAGTATCTTCCACAGAAATAAGTGGTATCCATCGTTTTAATATCGTGGTCAACGAAACCCGTGAACGGGTAGAGAAAGTAGTGGCCCAGATAGAGAAAGTTTCTGAAGTGATGCGGGCTGAATATTATACGAACGATGAAATTGTTTCCAGGGAAATAGCCCTTTATAAAATACCCATCAGAGCAGCTATTGAGCAAAACCTGGAGCAGTTGCTCCGCGAGTACGATGCCCGGATGGTGGATATACAGAATGATTTTGTGGTCATAGAAAAAACCGGCCACGTGAAAGATACAGAAAAAATTTATGAGCTGTTAAAACCTTTTGGTATTCTCCAGTTTGTTCGCTCAGGCAGTATACCCATTACAAAACAAAGAAAGGAGTTGTCTGCTTATTTGAATGAGCTTCCACGGGATGAATATGCCTGATTAACCTTCCTTTTTATTATTTAAAATTGTTTAGATAAGAAAAGTCGCCCTGTTGCCATCACCTGATTATTCAATATAATTCTGACGCTATTGAAAAACCAGGTTTTTTGCTTCAATAAATTTCGCAAAAAGCCGGTTTTTCTATTGCGGGAGGCTAAAACTACCACTTCATAACTCCGGATAAAAAATTTCATTACGCTTGGCCCGATTTGTCATTGGCCTGCAATCTTTTTCCGTTAATCCTTTAAACGGAAGAGGCTAATAATGTATTACGTTTTTTCACCCAATGGTTTTTATTAATCAGGTATTTTCACTTTGTATCTGTTCTTATGTTCCATATTCAACGTATTACAGGAGCATGAAACCCGGCCCGGTTACTTCATGAGGTTGTAGAATTGTATTTTGATCTCCTTATCAATCAATCTTATGTTAAAAGGGATGCTAAAGTATTGATATTTAAAGATTAAAATATCTTTAATTCCTTTGAAGTTTAATTCAACTGTTTATTACCAGTGCATTATAAGAAAAATATCAAATGAATAGAG